>NZ_JAHXBZ010000001.1:389035-530739 GCF_019448275.1 Streptococcus humanilactis
TTGGACTTCTGGTACACCTTTATCTGTTACAACTGCTTCTGGCAACTCTGGTTGGACTGCTGGCTCACCTTTGTCGGTTACTACAGCTGCTGGTAGTTCAGGCTGAATTGCGGGTTCAACAATAGCTCCAGACTGTACTTCCTTATGTTCTGCACCAGTCTCAGGTTGTTCCTTTATAACTTGAGCTTTTTTAGTACCTTTTTCGACTATTCTTGTAACAGGCGCAGTCGTTGAAGTTGAAACAATTTCTCGTGAAACCTCTTCATTGTTTACAGAGAATATTCTGATGACTTCAACTTTCTTACCTAATTTACCTTCTTGTTTTACTCTTACAGTTCCTTCAGCTAAATCAGGATTTTCTTGAATTTCTTCTTGAAAATCTATTTTTGTCTCTATAGTTTCCTCACGATATAAGAGTTCAGGTTTATTCAACTGGCCAGATAGAACTTCATCCTGTGGATTTAATGTATTTACCCCAGTCTTTTCTTTTGGAGAAACCTTCTCGTCTTTCTTCGTTTCTATATTCTTATGTTCTGCCAACTGTGCTTGAGAATCTGAAGATTGTTTCTCTTCTTTTCTTGGATTGATTAATTCAGTAGAGAAAGGTTTTTCAACTACTTGAACTTCTGTCGGCTTAGTTGAAGAAACAGGTGTTTGTTCCTGAATAGCTTGTACTGTTGATGGATTCTCTACAAAATTCGGTGTAACATTATAATCCACCTTTTGTTGTTTTGTAGGAGTGGCAACTGAACTCTTTTGATTACTTACTTCAGAATCAGAAGTCGTTTTCCCCTCTTTGATATATCCAATATATGTGTAACCTGAAATGTCTTTAGGAAGAGGTAATTTTTCTCCAGAGGTCAATTCATAGTCAGTATTGTAATTTAGCAAAAGATTATTTTCTAAAGCATGAGCTGAAACTAAGACACCATTTCCTATTCCTGCAACCAATACTAAATGTAATACTGTTTTATTCTTAACTTTTTTCTTAGAAACAGCAAAAATTAAAATCCCCAAAGCAGCTAAGCTAGTACCAGCAACTAAGGCTTGCATCTCATTCTTGCTTCCAGTATTTGGCAATTCCGCCAGTTGATTTTGAGAATTTAATTTATAAACAAGATAATAAGTTTCATCATCATTCTCCGTGTATGCCGGAATATCATAGACAAGCTGCTTCTTGTCTTCTGATGATAACTCTGACTCTGTCACATATTTATAGTGAACACCTTTAGTCTCTTGAGCTTCTACAGATGAACTACCTAATACAGACATAAAAAATAAACTTGAAATCGTCGCAGATACAAGTCCTACTGATAATTTTCTAAATGAAAAACGCTGCTGTTTTTCACCAAAATACTTTTCCATGATTCCTCCTTGAAATAAAATTTATATTTATGTTACGAAGACCTTTAATATATTAGCGTATTATCTATAAAAAAGGCATTACACTTTGATTATACTCTTAATTTACCAAAAAGTCTTAAAATTGCATTACGTTTTCATACTTTGTTTTATATATAAAATACCAAGCAATAATGTTTGCAATTCCCTATTATCTTTTTCCATAAAAGAAAACCCACCATGGCATTTCCACGGTAGGTGTTACTTATATCAATAATCGTTCTAAAAATGGTTTGAGACAGTTTAGGAGAATTCCTTCTATCCAGCTTTCTTGTGCTGAGGAGAGATGATCTGCCTGGAGGCTTTCTTTTAGAAAATCTCGGACTTGTTCTGGTGCGATTTCAAATTCAAAAGCTTTCATTTTATAGAAAAATTCGATGAGATGATCTGACAGATATTCAGTTGAAAAGGGAACTTCTCCACTTTTTCGATATTCTAATAAGAGGCGAGCAAATCGAGATTTTTCTTCAGGAAGCTCACGGAAATAGGAATTGAGGAGCCAGATCTGCTTCTGCTTTCTTTCAATTGGATCCCGACTGGTAATTCGTTGGTCTTTTTCCAGCTCTTTTTTGTATTGTTTGGCCTTGATAGCCCGTTCTGTTCGATTTTTACCAAAAAGTATTTTCTCCCACTTACGTTCTTCTTGAGTCAGGGTTTCTGTAAAGCCAAAGTAATCTTGATAGGCACGCTCTGCTGGGCCCATAGCTAGAACCAGATTGTCTGCATATTGCTTGGCGATTTTATCTCTCTTCTTGCGCTCTTTCTCTGCCTGGATACGGAGTTCTTGTTCGTAGTCAATTTTCTCCTTGCCTAGCTTGACAAGGTAGAGTTGGTCATCTGATTTTCCAAGTAAAAAGGGTTTGATACACTTTTCAAGGACTTCTTCCATACGAGCTTTCTTCTTGGGTTCTGCCTTGGTCCAACTTCCTCCTTGAAAGACTTCTAGGAAAAGCTGGTAGTCTCTCTCAGGTGCAAATTGATTGCCACGATTGGGTTTAAAAACACCTTTTTCCCAGAGCCAATTTAGAAGACGCTCGTCAAAGTCACTTTTATTGACCTTGATTTTCTCCTTTTTATGGGCTTTTCTGGTCAGATTTTCAACCTTTCTAAGCAGTTTTTCTTCCTCTTCCAGTTGCTGGTCAAGGGTCAATCGATGAAAATGACGAACACAGTCGCTACCAATCGGAAAGAGACGTTGGCCTGTGACGCCATTAAAGAGTTCGTAGGCGTACTTGATGGCATTCCCACAGACACAATTGCTACGGCCGATACCGTTAAAAATCAAGGAAACTTCATTCCATTCCTTGGTAGCTTGTTCCCAAGTATCAGATTTTGAAGCCTGTAAAACCGCATCATGCAGGGATTTTCTAACTGGAAGTGTCATGGGGTCTCCTTTCTAGATTATACTTTTACAACTTTAACCTCTTCTTTACCCAGTAAAATCAAGTATTTTTCAATATTTTCAATCGAATAGGCGCGGGATAAAGCCTCTTCGTATAGGGCTAACTGTCCACGATAGCGGTCTACGAGTTGACTTGGTTCATCATAGCGGTCTGTCTTATAGTCGAACAGAACGATTTTGTCCTCGTAAAGTAGATAGCCATCAAGGATACCACGGACAACAAAGTCTTCCTGACTCTTTTGGTCTCGTTTGAGCATGGAGAAAGGTTGCTCGCGATAAAGATGGTTGGTATTAGCGAGAATTTCCTGACCAAGTGCTGTGTCAAAGAATGTAAGAATTTTGGCAAGATTAATTTTTTCCCTGACAGCTTGGCTGGTTTGAACTTGTTTGAGAGTTTCTGTCAGGCTAGCAAGTGTTGGTTGCTGACTGAGGTCGATTCTCTGCATGAGTTCGTGGGTAGCACTACCAATCTCAGCTCCTGTTACCTTTCCTTTGGTTGAAAAATCTGGCAAATCAAAGTTGATTTTCTTGTCTACTGACTGGCCTTGACCTGCAATCTCGACACCTTCCATATCCATAACTGGTTCGTAGAATTTCTTGATTTGACTTGGGGTTTGAACACTAGGAAGTTCAATGGCTGAGCGGTGAAGAGTATTATAAACTTCAACTTCTTTCAGCATTTCAAGAGCTTCTTTAATGGTTTCTGACTGGCGATTGTCTGCTTGGGAGCTAGCTTGGAGAGGACTTTTGTTTTCCAACTGACCAATAGCTTCTCTAGTCAGCTGATCTTCACCAACAAAACGATAGCTAAAGTTGAGATGATCCTTGGCAAATACTTTACTGATAGCCCAAATCCAATCTTGGAAATTCCTTGCTTGAAGTCTAGTGTTGCTATTTAGTTTCCCATTTTTAGCTGCTGGGTATTCTTTGGATTCCAGCTTTTCACGAGATCCCTTACCGAAAAGATAGAGCTTTTTCTCAGCACGCGTCATGGCAACGTAGAGGAGACGCATTTGCTCAGAATAACTTGCCAGCTGTAATTCCTCTTCGTTCTGCCTATAGGTCAGACTAGGAATGGAGAGTTTGATGGTTTTAGGATAGTGATCTTCCACTGCTCCTGTATCCATTTTGGCAATATATTTGACACCAAGACCATTCTGACGACTGAGAATGATCTCTGACATGCTGTCTTGCTTGTTGAAATCTTGATCCATATTGAGGATAAAGACGTAAGGAAACTCCAGTCCTTTACTTTTGTGGATTGTCATGAGCTCTACTGCATCTTTTGGAGGTGCGATGGCTACGCTTGCCAAATCGTGCTGGGCTTCCAAGACTTGGTCAATCATACGAATAAAACGCGACAAACCTTTGAAATTGCTCTTTTCAAACTGATCAGCACGCAGTGCTAGGGCATAGAGATTGGCCTGTCTAGCAGGACCATTTGGCAAAGCTCCAACATAGTCATAATAAAAACGGTCGTTGTAAATCTTCCAAATCAGGTCATAGAGGGAGTGGGTTTTGGCATACAAGCGCCAAGAAGCCAAGATATCCATGAATTGCTTTAGTTTCTCAGCTAGAGCTGTTTGAATCAAGCCTTTTTGACTACTTACCAGTTTTTGAGCATTTACTAGTTTCTCATAGAAATTTTCGTGGACTTTATCCTCTGCTTTCTGAAGAGATAAACGTGCTAACTCGTCCTCATCAAAGCCAAACATAGGAGACTTCATAAGGGCAACCAAGGCATAGTCTTGAAGAGGATTGTGAATGACACGAAGGGTGTCCAGCATGACTTGCACTTCTAGGGATTGGAGATAATTGTTTTGCTCACCGTCTGTTTTGACAGGAATCCCGTACTCAGACAGGGCGAGAAGAATCTGGTCATTACGACTGCGGCTGGAGGTCAGAAGAGCAATTTCTTTAAAGGCAACACCTTTTTCCTGATGAAGTTTAAGAATCTCCTTGATAACCAAGCGCATTTCGCCTGTTAGTTTCGTTTCTGCCTGCCCCTCTTCTTCCTCACCTGTGTCGTCCTTGTCATAGAGGAGAAATTCTGCCTTGTTGTCTGGATTGGGAGTCAGTTTGCTATTGGCAAAAACAAGCTGGTGCATGTTATCATAGTTGATTTCGCCGACCTCTTGGTCCATGAGACGTTCAAATACATCATTGGTTGCTGATAGTACTTCTGAACTACTACGGAAATTTTCCTTGAGAAGAATTAGCTTGCCTTCTTGTGGATTTTGCGCATAGCGTTGGAATTTTTCATTGAAAATCTGCGGATCTGCCTGACGGAAACGATAGATAGACTGCTTGATATCTCCCACCATAAAGCGATTGTGGCCATTAGACAGCAATTCCAACATCCGTTCTTGAATATGGTTGGTATCCTGATACTCATCGACCATAACTTCGTGGAAGCGATCATGATAAGCCTCACGAACTTGCAGGAAATTCTCTAAAATCTCAATGGTGTAATGGCTGATATCAGCGAATTCAAAGGCGTTTTCCTGACGTTTACGCTGACGATAAGCTTCCACAAAGTCACTCATGAAGGCTTGGAAGGTTTTAGCTAGTTCCCATGTATCTCCATGATAACGTTCTTGATAGTCGAGAATGGTTATCTGATCTGCTAGTTGTCCTAGTTTAGCAAACTGGGTCTTTCTCTCTTCGTTGTAGGCATCGGCCAGTGGCTTCAAATCAGCCTTACGGCTGGCATTAGTAAGAGATCGACCGTTTTTCTCTTTCGAAATTGCGACAACACGCGCAAGCACCGCTTGATAAGCCTGACTATCGGACTCTTGATTTAAGGAGCCAATTTCATCCAGAATCAACTGAACATTTTCTAAATAAGCAGCCTTTGCAAATTCCTTGGCATCATTATCCAGATGATAACGGAAGAAACTTTCCAAGTCCCAAAGGGCTTGTTTGATTTGCTCAGTCAGTTTTTCTTTTTCACTGGTAAAATTAGCTTTTTCAAAGCCTTTGAGGAAAGACTCACTCAGCCATTTCTGAGGATTGCTGGTGGATTGGAGGAAGTCATAGATTTTATAGACTTGCTGGCGCAGCCCTCGTTCGTCCTTGCCACGCCCTGCAAAATTTTTCAGTAAATGGCTAAACTTCTTTTTCTGTTTACCTTGGTAATGCGCTTCAAAGACCTCATGGAAGACTTCATTTTTTAGAAGGAGTTGCTCGCTCTGGTTTTGTAAAATCCGGAAATTAGGCGCAATATCAATTAGATAGCCATGTTTGCCAAGGAATTTTTGTGTGAAAGAGTCCATGGTTCCGATGGCAGCGTTGGGTAGATCAGCTAACTGACGACCCAAGTGTTGTTTGAGGTCGACATCGCTGCTTTCTTGGATTTGCTTGCTGATTTTTTTCTCTAAACGTTCTTTAAGTTCAGTCGCAGCCTTGACGGTAAAGGTTGAGATAAAGAGTTGAGAAATTTCGATACCACGCGCTAACTGGTCCAGAATACGCTCGGCCATGACAAAAGTCTTCCCAGAACCAGCCGATGCTGAGACTAGGATATTTTGGCCAGAAGTATAGATGGCTTCAATTTGCTCGGCAGTTTTCTTCTGTTCCTTGCTCGAATGCGCTTCTGCTTCCTGCAGGTTTTGAATTTCCTCCTCAGTTAAAAACGGAATGTGCTTCATCGATTCAACTCCTCTCTTATTTTTTCAAACCAAGCTTGCTTGAGCTTTTCTCCGGCCAGACGCTTACCGTCAGCCAAGTCCAACTTCTCTAGGAAACGGGCTTGCCCCAAATGGTAATTGGCTTCAAATCCTGTGATGGCTTGATGTTGCTGAACGTAGGGGGCAATGCTTCTACCATTTTCGGTATAAGGATTAATGGCGAACTGGCCTGCTAAAATCTTCTCAGCTGCTTTCTTGTAAAGTTGGGCATTGTAGTCCAGTAGGAGCTGGAATTCCTCATCCGTCAGCTGATTAGCCTTGTTTTTGTTGTAAAAATCGCCCAAATGACTGCTTTCTTTTTCTAAAAAGAGCCCTTGGTATTTCATTGACTTGCTGGCTTCTACTACCGCTCCTGCCAGACTTTTAACAGCCATCAAAGATTGGATAGGTTCAGCCATTTCCAAGTACATGGCACCAAAAAAGTTCTGCTCCCCTTCTCTTTTTAAGGCAGCTAAATAGGTTGGCAACTGGGAATTGAGTCCATTAAAGAAATGAGGAAACTGGAACTGAGTCAGACTCGACTTGTAGTCTACCACTCCTATCGCCCCATCAGCTTTCAATCGGTCAATCCGGTCAACCTTACCTCGTACAAAGACACTGCGACCATTGTCCAATTGAATAAAGGCTTGCTCTTTCCCACCGAAATTCGCTTCCTCTTTGATGGTTTCGATGGCTGGATTGTGTCGGAGAATATGGCCAGTCGTCCGTGCAACATCAAGCAAAACTTCCTTTGTAAACTGGGCTTCCAAACTTTCCTGATAAATTGCTTCAAATTCCCGTTCTTGACTGGTTTCTTGAATAGCTTGTTCTAAACGTTGGTCAAAGGAATCTTCGTCAGGCAACTGCAAGGCGCGTTCGAAGATACGGTGTAAGAAATTCCCATGACTGCGGGCATCAGGACGTAGACGTAATTCCTCTTGCAAGCCTAAAACGTAGCGGAGGAAATAACTGTATTGGTTTCGGTAAAACTCCGTCAAACCAGAGGTAGACAGGTAAAATTCCTTGTCAGCTGGATAGAGAGCCTGTAAGGTATCCTTAGTCAACTGCTTACTGCTTGGACTGGTTGGGAGGGCTGAATTTTCCAGACCTTGCTGTTCTAGTTTTTTACCCATCACACGCGCCAGAACCTTGACAAATGTCAAATCTTGCTCAGTCTCACTCATCTCGCCCTGCTGGTGATAGGCAACCAGACTGGACAAAAGACTGTGATATGAGCCCATATCTTCCTTAGACAGCCCTTTGTTATTCATCCTCTTCTCTTTCCGACTAAAACCAAAATGGACTAGCTCTTGAAGATAGATTGATTCCTTGCTTTCACTTTCGTTAAAAAGGCTTGGAGCTGACAAGACCAACTGCTTACGAGCAGAATTGATCAAGGAAAGCATAGTATAGCGATTTTTCTTGAGATTTTCACTGCTGGCAATCAGCAATTGCGCCCCATCTTCTGTCGCTTGGTTTAAGCTCTGTCTTTCTTCGTCTGTCAAAAGACTGGTATTTTGCGCGATTTTTGGTAAATTGTCCTGAGTTAGCCCAATGGCGTAGACAAAGTCAGCCGTTAAGGGCGCAATCAAATCGTAACTCTGCACCAGAACGGTGTCCACTGTTGCTGGAATGGTGCGGTATTGGGACAAACTCATTCCAGAATGGAGCAAGGCTAGGAAGTCCTCTAGATTAACTTGCGAACCTGCAAAAACGGTCGCAAATTGTTCTAAAACATGACAGAAAGCCTTCCAAACTTCAGCCTGTCTTTCCTGTTCAAGAGTTTCCATAGTAGCTGTCAAATCTTGTAACTGCTTGGTCACAACTCCTTTTTTTAAAAAGACATTCCATTTTTGTAGGAGGTTTTCTGCCTTCTGTTTTCGGCTAGAAAAAAGAATCTCAAGAGGTGTTAAAATACACGGACGAAGAGCATTTAAACGTTCCAGATTAAATTTTCCATGGTGGGATTTGGTGAAGGTTTGCTGAAAGGATGGCAAGCCATTGATACCAAGATAGCGGATATATTGCTCAAAAGCATCAATATCAGCTTGACTAAGGTCGGTATACAAACCTGTTCTGAGAAGGTTAATCAAATCCTCCTGACGGAAACGGTAGCGTTTTAAAGCTAAAATAGATTCGACAAACTGTGTCAAGGGATGATGAGCCATGGATTCGCTTCTACCAAGATAGAAAGGAATCTGATACTGGTCAAAAATCGTTTTTAGAGATAATTGATAAGAAGCTACATCCCCCAAGAGAATACGGAAATGCTTGTAACTCAGGTCTGGATTTTCATGTAATTTCTGACGAATGCTACGGGCTACCAACTCTAACTCTTCTTTTTGCGTCAAGCAAGACCAGATTTGTAAGTTTTCACGGTCTTTCTCATCGACATCCAAAGCGAGTTCTGAAAAGTCATAAGAAGACTCCAACAAACGAGATGCCTTGTCAAAACTATCCATCTTCTCATGAGTTTGAGAACAATCCAGAGCAGGTGTTTGGTATTTAGAGGCCAGATGATGGAGAAACTCCACACTGGCTTGATAGAGATTGCCTTCAGCGAATGGACTGGTATAAGCTTTCTTACTAGCGTAAGCCCCAATGACAATCTCAACTCCCTTGCCATGAAGTAGGTCCACAATTCGCTCTTCCTCAGCAGAAAAACGAGTAAATCCATCAATAACCAAAGCGATTTGAGTAAAATCACTACTTACCTTGTCATTCTCAATAGCCTCAATCAAATGGGACAACTGACTTCCCTGAGCTAACTGCCCTTGGTTAAGATAGGCCGTTACCTTCTCAAAAATCAAGAGTAAATCGGCTCGCTTGTCCTCATCCGTCAAACTCTCCAAGTCCAAAAAACTCATTTGAGCAGTCGTCATCTCGTGGTAAAGATCAATCAACTGCTGGATAAATTGAGGATCCTGCTTGATAGCTCCATAAACACGTAAGTCCTTAGGATCAAGTTCAGCAAGGCATTTGTAAAAGGCCATCCCAAGACCGATGTCATCTAGACTGGTCTTAGCAGGCAAATCATTCAAAATCAGGTAACGAGCCATTTGCGCAAAGCGCGTGACGGTAATCGCAAAAGAAGCCTGCTGGAACAAGCATTCCAGCACGGCGCGTTCCTTTTCAAAAGAAAGAGAGTTGGGAGCGATGTAGAAGACTCGCTTGCCAGCAGCAACCAGCTCCTCCGCCTCTCTGGTTAGAATTTCAGTCAAAGAAGTCCGAATATCAGTATAAAGTAATTTCATCTCAGCCTCGTTGGAATTTTTCGTTACCTTTTATTATACCATGATTAGCCAGCCAATTCTGAAAATAATCAGTTCTTGTTCATTCGTTGAAAAGAAAATGCCGGAAAGTTCCGACATTGTTTTAGTAAGCTAACTTCCTGAAAATAGGAGTAACCACACATTCCAGAAGGCAGTGATATTGATGAGAATGTGAACTAGTATTGGATAATAGAGATTTTTTGTCATGCGATACAATAGAGCCAAAATAAGCCCTCCGCTAGCATAAATGAAAAAAGCAAGAGGAGTTAAAGCGAAATTGATATGAATATAACCGAAAATAATAGCAGAAAGCAAGACATCTCCGTACCAAGGCGAGTTTTTGAAAAAGGTTATCATAAGCACACCGCGATAAATCAATTCCTCAGCAATAGGGCCGATGAAGCAAGCTATGAGCAAGAAATAGGGTAATTCCTGTCTCCCTATCATTTCTATCGTTTCATTCAAAGAAATTTGATTTGAAGACGAGGGTATGAAATAAGACAAGAAGAAGTCAGACATATACGAAATGATATAGCCCAGTAAAAGGTAGATAAAGTACCTCAACTGCCACTTGAAGTGAAAAGTTTTCTTTCCTGCAAAAACTAGTAGATAGATGACCGCTAATAAAAGAACTCCACTCTCCATCAAAAGTAGAATCTGAAAAAACTCACGACTTGCTGGTAGATAAGGCTTTGCGAGATGATTGAAAAGCCTCCAAAACCAAGTTGATTTGTAAAAAATTAAGGATAATGCTAGTAAAATCTGAATAATTCGTTTTTTCATATTAAATCCTCTGTTTTCCTTGGCTAGATTATTGAATAGAATGGTTTACTTAACTGTATAACAAGTTTAGTATAGAATATCTTTTCAAAATATCCTCTTCAAATCGTGAATTGTTATCAAAACATCCTAGACTGTAAAATCAATTACCCCCTCCCCTTTTACCATCATCTTCTCTAACAAAGGAAGACCTATGATTAAGTTACTAACCTTGGATGTAGATTGATTTCTCCTAAATGAAGCCAGAGCCCAAAAAAATCAGGTGATTTATTTAGCCTGAACCTTACGGAGCAAGATAAATAAAAGCCAGTATTGCTACTGACTCTTACATCATTTTAATTTAACAGGATAAATTTATGCTTCTGATTTCGTCATAACTGACTCACTACCTTTTTAACAAAGCAAGTAATTTTTCTGCTTTTGCCATGATACCATTATTATCCATGGTTTGGAGACTCAGATTATTTCGTAAACCAGCTAGGCTCTCTGTCACATTGTTTTTCAAGCTAGCATCCGTTACTGCATCAAGTAGATCTTCTACTTCTTTAAGCTTGACTTCTACTTTTTCAGTCTCTACTTGAGGGACTTCAGATTCGTCTGTTGTATCGTTAGCTACTCCCTCTGTCTCGTCTTCATCAGTGCTTGGTTTATAAAGATTATCTACTGAAGGGTTTAAACCTGCGTGATTCTCTTTTTCATCAGATTCAGGGCGAGTTGGCTCACTTACTTCATCATGTTCCTTATCTTCATCAGGTTTACTGTCTTCTGCTTTATTTTTACGAACATGGTCACTTGCGTTTCCCCAACCATTATCTGAGTGAGGACGTTCATTTGGATGTTCAACATAATATTTTACAGTCGCAAAGAGATCCTCTAAACTATAGCCTTTAGGTGCCTCATAAAGTCCTTCGTCAAACCAAACAAATTTAATGTTATGGTAATGGTCATAATGAGGTATAATCAAGCTACCGTTTTTAACTTCAACAGTATGTTGGAGATTGTAAGGCATGTGATCAAGTGGAACCTTCTTATCTGCCTTCACTTTATTATAGATTGCTTCTACTCCTTTAACCTCAGTATTTCCTGCCCCCTGATTATCTGTTGAAGGAGGCATCAAACCTTTCTCTTTAGCATAAGTCTGAGCTGCTGCTCTTTCAGCTTCAGACAAACTTTCTTTCTTAATCCAATGACTATGAGTCATATGTGGAGTTACATAGGCATCGCCTTCATCGCTAGTTATGTCACGAGGATCAAAGATATAGCCATCTTCTGTTGTATACTTACCTGCTAATTTCGCTAATTTAATTTCATCGTCCGTATAAGCAATTTGAGCATTTGGTTTGCCAAGTCGCTCTGGATGGGTAATTGGTGCTAAGAAGGTAAGAATATCATCAACTAACTTGACTTTATCACTTGAAACATCATTAAGACGTTCCAATAGTTTATCCAAAGCGTCAAAATCAGCTTGGCGCCCTTTATTAGAAATCAAATTTTGATGAACTTTTGCTAGTAAATCATAAACCTTGTTGTAAAATTCTTGCTCACTAGAAGGGATGGTACTTTTCTTAGCTCCTAACTCATGAGACAAACTTTCTTGTTTGGAAAGTTTATTATCAATGGCTGCAACAGTTTCTGCTGAAAGCTCCTTAGTAGAGATATAACGCGAGGTTCCATTCTCTTCAAAGACATAACCATCAGCTACCTTTCGAACAGCCTGTTTAACCAATTTTCCATCAAATGGATTGCTTGGAGATGATTGAGGATTTGGTACAGGTTGTGGACTTGGTACTGGGGTAAGCTCTGGAGCAGGGATTAGATTTGGTCTTGATGGTAACCAATGACTTGAACTATAATGAAGTGGAATCATTCTTGCAATCTTCTGCTCTAAATCAGACATTTGTGAATAAGGAATAAAGTGATAATGGTCTCCGTGAGGCACTGCTACACCATTTGCAGTACGTTTGATGATTTGGGCCGGATCAAAGACTAATCCATCCGATTCTACATGTCTCTCTGACAAAGGTTTGGCATACAATTCACTTAAAAGTGTTGAAATGTCTTCCCCTTGATTTTGATGATATGTTGGGGTGACAGTCAGGTTTGGAGTCTCTGTCAAACTTGGTTGGGCTGGTTTAGTATTATCACTACTTGGTTTACTTGAGCTTGTAGAAGAATGAGAACCCTGTTTACCATTCCAATAAGCTTGGGCGGCAGCTAATTCTCCTGCTGACAAATCACTCTTAGGTATATAGTGGAAATGATTGCCGTGCGGTACAACAAAAGCGTCACCTGTATCTTCAATCACATCTGTTGGACTAAAGACATACCCATCATCTGTTGTATAAGCTCCTCCAGTTCCTCGATTTGGTGCCGGCGTATTAAGATTAAAGTTTGGTTTAATGGTTGAACTTAGTTTCTCAGAACTGCTTGGTTTCGGATTGTCAGAATGACTTTGAACTGGCTGACCTCCAATTGGTAGATTTCGAGCCAATTTTTCTTCCAAAGCAGACATTTGCGAATAAGGGATGAAATGGAAATGATCCCCGTGAGGAACTGCCACACCATTGGCAGTACGTTTTGTAATCTGTGCTGGGTCAAATACCAAGCCATCAGACTCCACATGACGTTGGCTAAGTGGCAAAGCGTACAATTCTTGAAGGAGACTAGCTAAATCCTCATTTGAGCTCTCCGGAGCTTTGGCAGAATCTTGAGGAGTTTCAGATTGACTCATTCTTAGACTAGATCTTGTTTCAGCTATGCTTGAACGATATTCAACCGTACTTAATTGGCCACCTTTCCCAGATAAGAAGGCTTGGGCAGCAGCTAATTCACTAGCAGACAAATCACTCTTAGGAATATAGTGGAAGTGATTGCCATGAGGAACGATATAGGCATCACCCGTGTCCTCAATGATATCAGAGGCATTAAAGATATACCCATCATCCGTTGTATAGCGTCCTTGAGCTCTGGCTGCAGCAACAGCATTATCTGTACTCGAATTATGATTATGACTGTGTTCCTGCTTCTGACGTTTAATCTCTTCTTTTGTCCGAATATTATCCGCGTGGGCAGCATCCTTGAGGTAAACATAGTATTTCCCGTCTACCTTAATCACATAGCCACCCTTGATTTCATTAACAATATCTGCATCCTTCAACTGATAATTCGGATCTTTCATCAGCAGTTCTTCACTGATGATGGCATCATAAGGAACCTTGCCATTATAGTAATGATAATGGTCTCCATGAGAGGTCACATAACCTTGATCCGTAATCTTGATAACAATTTGTTCGGCGTTGATTCCCTCTCTCTTACTGACTTCATCTGGTGTCAAATTTTCTGCCTTTTGACCAGCCTGGTCACCATCTATATAAGCAACTCGATTAGACTCTTTCTTAACTTGTCCAGCTTGATACCGTCCAAGCTCATAGGAACAAACACTTAGGGCAAGAACTGCCACTGAACCTGCTACATATTTTTTATTGATTTTCATTCTTATCTCTTTTCTAAAATCTATTTGATTCACCACAAAATGATAAACTGGTTAATTAACTAGTTAATAGTTTACTCTTTTTAGTATTGGTTGTCAAGAATTTTTCTTATATACATAATAAAAATGAAAGCCTCTTTATCGAGACTTTCATTTTTCATTAGTTTATTTTTCTTTGCTTACAGATGTAGGATTACTACCTTGTAACAAAGCAAGTAATTTTTCTGCTTCTGTCATGATAGCATTATTATCCAAGGTTTGGAGACTCAGATTATTTCGTAAACCAGCTAGGGTTTCTGTTGCATTGGCTTTCAAACTAGCATCTGTTACTTTAGCAAGTAAAGCTTCTGCTTCTTTGAGCTTGGCTTCTACTTTTTCAGTCTCTACTTGAGGGACTTCTGGCTCAGCAGGTGTTTCCTCTACTGGCTCTTCATCTGCTTTGAAGTTCTTATTTGGATCTTCACTGTGGTCTTTCTTACCTAAGACATGCTCGCTGGCATTGCCCCATCCATCATTAGAATGTGGACGTTCGTCAGGATGTTCAACATAATACTTAATCGTCGCAAATAAGTCTTCCAATGTATAACCATTTGGAGCCTTGTATGAGTGATCATCAAACCAAGCAAATTTAATGTTGTGGTAATGATCCTTATGTGGAATGATTAAATTACCATTTTTAATCTCAACTGTATGCTCGACCATGTATGGAAGTCGTACGAGTGGAATTCGTTTTTCACCTTTCACACGATTGTAAATGGCCGCTGCACTATCTCCAGTTGGATTTGCTTGAGCGTCTGCATCTGGAGATGGAGGTAGGATACCTTTTTCTTTAGTATAAGATTGAGCAGCTGCTTTTTCCTTATCAGAAAGGCTATCTTTTCCAATCCAGTGACTATGACCCATATGAGGCGTTACATAGGCATCTCCTTCATCACTGATAATATCATGTTCGTCAAAAATGTAGCCATCTGAGGTTGTATACTTATCAGCTAATTGTGCAATACGGACTTCGTTTTCGGTATATTCAATTTGAGAATTTGGTTTACCAAGACGTTCTGGATGGGTAATTGGTGCTAGGAATGCCAATAAATCATCTACTAATTTTCCTTTATTAGAAGATTCATCATTCAAGCGTTCTGCTAATTTGTCTAAGGCTTGGAAATCAGAAGTACGACCCTTATTTTCAGACAAGGCTTTATGAGCCTCGACCAATAAATTATATGCTTTATCATAAAATTCTTGGTCACGAGGTGGTACATTTTCTTTCTTCGCAACTAGGGCATGCGTCTCTTGAGTTTTCTTAGACAAGAGATTTTCAATAGCGTCAATCTTATCCTTGGCTAAGTCTTTAGCTAGAACATAACGACTAGCGCCCTTATCTTCGATAATATATCCATCACCAACTTTTCTAACAACCTGGTTGACATCAAATTCTGTCGGTTTATTTTCCACTGGTGCTAGAGGTTTGGTAGGAGGGGCTGGCTTCAGAGGAGTAACACTTGGCAAGACACTGCCATTTTGTCCCTTAACAGCTATCATACGAGCCAATTTTTCTTCAAGCGGTGACATTTGTGAATAAGGAATAAAGTGATAATGGTCTCCGTGAGGTACTGCGACACCATTTGCAGTACGTTTGATGATTTGGGCCGGATCAAAGACTAATCCATCCGATTCTACATGTCTCTCTGACAAAGGTTTGGCATACAATTCACTTAAAAGTGTTGAAATGTCTTCCCCTTGATTTTGATGATAAGTTGGAGTGACAGTCATGTTTGGAGTCTCTGTCAAACTTGGTTGGGCTGGTTTAGCATTATCACTACTTGGTTTACTTGAACTTGTAGCAGAATGTGAGCCCTGCTTCCCATTCCAATAGGCTTGGGCTGCAGCCAATTCTCCTGCTGACAAATCACTCTTAGGTATATAGTGAAAATGATTGCCGTGCGGTACAACAAAAGCGTCACCTGTATCTTCAATCACATCTGTCGGACTAAAGACATACCCATCATCCGTTGTATAGGCTCCTCCAGTTCCTCGATTCGGTGCCGGCGTATTGAGATTAAAGTTTGGTTTAATGGTTGAACTTGATTTCTCAGAACTGCTTGGTTTCGTATTATCAGCATGACTTTGAATTGGCTGACCTCCAATTGGTAGATTTCGAGCCAATTTTTCTTCCAAAGCAGACATTTGTGAATAAGGAATGAAATGGAAATGATCCCCGTGAGGCACTGCTACACCATTGGCAGTACGTTTTGTAATCTGTGCTGGATCAAATACTAAGCCATCAGACTCCACATGACGTTGGCTAAGTGGCAAAGCATACAATTCTTGAAGAAGACTAGCTAAATCCTCACTTTGACTTTCAGGAGCTGTTGCAGAATCTTGAGATGTCTCAGATTGACTCGTTCTCACACTAGATCTTGTTTCAGCTCTGCTTGAACGATATTCAACCGTACTTAATTGGCCACCTTTTCCAGATAAGAAGGCTTGGGCAGCAGCTAATTCACTAGCAGACAAATCACTCTTCGGAATATAGTGGAAGTGATTGCCATGAGGAACGATATAGGCATCACCCGTGTCCTCAATGATATCAGATGCATTGAAGATATAACCATCATCCGTTGTATAACGTCCTTGGGCTCTGGCTGCAGCAACAGCATTATCTGTACTTGAATTATGATTATGACTGTGTTCCTGCTTCTGACGTTTAATCTCTTCTTTTGTCCGAATATTGTCCGCATGAGCCGCATCTTTAAGGTAAACATAGTATTTCCCGTCTACCTTAATCACATAGCCACCCTTGATTTCATTGACAATGTCTGAATCCTTCAACTGATAATTCGGATCTTTCATCAGCAGTTCTTCACTGATGATGGCATCATAAGGAACCTTGCCATTATAGTAGTGATAATGGTCTCCATGAGAGGTCACATAACCTTGATCCGTAATCTTGATAACGATTTGTTCGGCGTTGATTCCCTCTCTCTTACTGACTTCATCTGGTGTCAAATTTTCTGCTTTTTGACCAGCCTGATCACCATCTATATAAGCAACTCGATTCGAATCTTTCTTAACTTGACCAGCCTGATACCGTCCAAGCTCATAGGAACAAACACTTAGGGCAAGAACTGCCACTGAACCCGCTACATATTTTTTATTGATTTTCATTCTTTCCTCACTTTAATTCTTCTGCTAGAACACTCATATTTTCTTCCAGGTTTTCTAAATAAGTCTTGTCATTTTGTGGGTCTGCCTCTAAAGGATTCAGAGTTTTAAGACCCACACCTGTTGATTTGACAAGAGTTTCAGCTACTTTTGAAGAAGCATTACTTTCTGTAAAAATTGTTTTAACCTTATATGTTTTAACAAATTCCTGAATTTCTGTAAGTTGTCGTGGACTTGGTTCTTGTTCAGGAGAGATACCTGCAATACCAAGTTGATTAAGTCCAAATCTCTTCGCTAGATAAGAAAAGGCTGTATGTTGTGTTACAAATGTTTTCTGAGTCGCTTTTTCAAATTTAGGCTGGAATTTCTTAGTTAGTTCTTGAGCTTTTTTGATAAAGGCTTGCGCATTTTTCTGGTAAGTTTCTTTATGCTCACTATCCACCTCTGAAAGTTTATCAGCGATAATCTGAGCTTCTTCGCCAGCTTTTTCAGGATCTAGCCAAGTGTGAGGGTCATAGAGCGTTTTTTCATCAACTCCATCCCCTGCTTCCACATCTTCTAGCCCTGGGACGCGGTCTAAAGTCATTCCCTCTGAAGCCTCTAAAACCTTAACTTTAGATTTTTTTAGATTGGGATCTAAGCTTCCTGCCCAAGATTCGAGCGTATGAGAATGATAAACAAAGACATCTGCATCATAGATGGCCGCGATGTCATTTGCCGAAGGTTCAAAGGAATGAATCCCACTACTTGACTGAATCATTCGAACATCATTCAAGTCACCAGATACTTCCTTTACCATAGCGTAGATAGGATAAAAACTGGTCACAATCTTCATCCCTTTACCTGTCTGACTTTCCTTTTGACCACAAGCACCTAAACACAAAAGAAAGATACTTAACAATACTAAAAATAAACTTTGTTTCTTCATGGATAACCCCTTAACTATTTAATTAACTGGTAAACATTCTACTCCTAAAAATTTAATCTGTCAAGCTATTTTAAGAAAAAAATTGAAATTTCTTTCACATATAAAAATCTGCTGAGTTTCAACAACTCAACAGATTCTCACTTTATATACTCAATGAAAATCAAAGAGCAAATTAGGAAGCTAGCCGCAGGCTGCTCAAAGCACGACTTTGAGGTTGCAGATAGAACTGACGAAGTCAGCTCAAAACATGTTTTTGAGGTTGTAGATGAAACTGACGAAGTCAGCTCAAAACACTGTTTTGAGGTTGTAGATAAGACTGACGAAGTCAGTCACATACATACGGCAAGGCGAAGCTGACGTGGTTTGAAGAGATTTTCGAAGAGTATTATTCTTCTATGGTAGAATGCTTATAGCCATAAGTGAAGTAAATAATACTTCCTACTAACAACGCAACTAGGAAAGCAATCCAAGTTTCCATATTATACTGCAACATGAAGGACAAACAAATGATGATTGATAAAATTGGTAATAATGGTACCAGTGGTGTTTTAAATTCTCCAGCTTTGGGCATTCCCTTTTCTCTCCGTAAGCGAATCAAGCCGTAAGCAAGCATAATCAAGTAGGCCAAGGTACAAATGTTTAAGAAGGCTGCTATACTGGCTAGTGGGAATATTCCTGCAGCTACTGCTGAAGCTAGACCTGTCAAGATAGTAGCATTCTTTGGTACCTTGCTAGTCTTCGTTAGTTCTTTAAAGGCGGCAGGCATCAATCCGTCACGCGCTAAACTGTAAATCATACGCGATAGGGCATAGGTCATCGAAATACAAACTGTAATCAAGGTCAAGATAGCCACCAATGACACATAGTTGGCTGCCCAACTGATCCCAACGCTACGAAGGGCAAAGGCAACGGCATCGTCGACATTTAGATGGCTATAATGGACCACACCAGTTAAGACAAGCGTCACCAAGGCATAAAGAATAGTTACGATAGAAAGCGATAAGACAATCCCTCTAGGAATATTTTTTTGAGGAGTCTTGACCTCATCTACGGCCATAGAGATGGATTCAAATCCCAAAAAGCCGAAGAACATCAAGGACGCACCAGCCATAATACCAGTACTAGCACCATAGATTTGTCCAAAACCATAAGGAGCAAAATTACTCCAGTTGTCAAGTTTAATATGCCAAATTCCTACTAAAACAAAGAGAGCTAAAGCGGAAAATTTCAAAATAACTAGAATAGAATTAAAGCGTAAGGCTGCCTTGGCATTTAGTAAAACAAGCGAAGTCACCAAGACCAAGACAAGAATAGGCAATAAATCAACAAATGTTCCTGCTTGAGGATTAAAGGTACCATTTAAAGCCTGAGGAAGGGCTATCCCATATTGAGAAAGCAAGCCTTTAAAATAAGCTGCCCAACCCGAAGCCACACCAGATATGGCTGTCATGAACTCCATCATGGTTAACCAACCAGCCAACCAGGCAGGAAATTCTCCTAAAATAGCATAGAGATAACTGTAGGCACCACCTGTAGCGGGTACTCGCGAAGCAAATTCTGCAAAAAAGAGGGCTGATAATCCTACACACAAGGCAGAAATGACAATTGAAATCACTAGGGCTGGACCCGCTAGAGTTGCGGCTGCAGTACCTGTTATTGTAAAGACACCTGTCCCTACCATGGCTCCGATACCCAGCAAAATCAAATCCCATAACTTCAAATGCCTATGCATCTCCGTTTTATCTAAACTAACATTTTTTGTTCTAAATATATTCATCTTTGACTCCAAAATAAAATGATGATTCTATTTTACCATAAATATAGGAGATTTGTGAATATTTATAAAACATTTTTCTGAAAAAATCTGACTACCTTTTTGTAATAGCTTATACTCAATGAAAATCAAAGAGCAAACTAGGAAACTAGCCGCAGGCTGTACTTGAGTACGGCAAGGCGATGTTGACGTGGTTTGAATTTGATTTTCGAAGAGTATTAAGAACCAAAACTCTTGAAGAAGTTGACAATGGCTTGCCAGAGGGAGCTTAAGAAGTTACCACCTTCTTCTAGCGCCTTATCAGCATCAAAGTTAAGGTTGATATTTTTAAAACTGTCGCCAGCTTGTGATACAATGCTTTGTTTCAGGTCCTTTAAGGTTTTAGTGAAGTCTGCATTGCTGAGGATATCACTCTTTGAGAGATTCAAAGCAAAATTGATGATGATATTGATCTGGTTTCCTGTTATCACCTGATCAAGTTTGTAATTTTTTAAGGTATCTTCAACGATTTTACGGACATCTTCCTCTGTCAGATTTCCCTTGCTTTCTTTAGCTTTGGCAAGTCCTGACTTGATATCGGCTAGGGCAACGTTCAATTTATTAGCATCATAGCCAGTTTTGTCCTTGTTTTCAGCATTGATATCAGACAAAGCCTTTAGCTCTTCTTGAGCCAAATCTTTATTGGCTTGTGGCACCTTGGCTCCATTAGCTTCTAGAGAATAGTATATCCCTGCTAAAGCACTCTCACCTGTAACTGGAATAGGTGCTGCTACAGTGATTTTGGCGTGTTCCACACCCAAAGTTACGGCCGCATTGCGGTACATATCCTGCGTCACCTTAGTAATGTTTTCTGGTGTTTCAATCTTGACCTCAAGTGGTGATTTGTCACCTAGCTTTTGAATCTTGGCTGATGAATACAATTGTAAGCTAGAATCATTGGCAACATTCATAATCTTAGAATAGACATCAGGTGTCATGGTCTTGAGTTCTTTGGTGTCTGTTGAGGCATTGTAGCCCAGTTTTTGAAGGGTTTGATTTTTTTGGTCTTCAGACAATGATGAACCTAGGACATATTCAGGTTGAACATAGGTTTCATCGATGACTTTTTGAACATCTGTTGCTGCATGGACACTATTCATAGCTGTTACTGCCCACAAGACCGCAGCACTAGTCAGAAAGAGTTTCTTTCTCATAGGGAATTTCCTCCTTTACCTTTCTAGAGTAATATATCTATCTTAAAGAAAACTTATAAAAAAACACCTGGGCTAGCCAGATGTCGAAAAGAGAGTGAAACATTTGATGATGTAAAGGTTGAGTTGCACCTGTCTAGAATAGTAATAGTTTCCTCCATTTACATAGAGTTCGGCACCGTGAAAAATGGAAATAGGGTGAATATAACTATAAGTCTTTCCAGTGGTATTGCCAAGCAAGGGGGCAACAGTCTCACGAGAGTACTGTTTGGCCAGAGCCAAGGTATTTTCCTTGCCATTTTGGGCGATAAAATCGATATAGGCAGGTCCAAAATTATAGGCTTGAACAGCTGTCCAGACATCAACACCCTTCTTCTGGGCCAGATAGAGATTGTCTGTCAGAGTTTGAACGCCTTGCCGAATGCTAGAGGCATTATCATTGATGGTGTTGGTGGAACCACTTGCAGACTCACTAGACTGCATAACATCGCCTTCTTTTCCTTTTGTTTCAGTATAAATCATAGCGAGCACAAGCTCTTCGTTTGCTGGAGTGTCTTTTTCACTCAAAATTTCTCGCACCATGGGTTGATAGGTCATGACTTGCTTAACATCTTGGTGAACTCGATAAGCTTTATATCCAGCAAAAAGGAAGACTGCTAGTACAAGCACTCTTCGAATTCGTTTAAACATTATTTACTTTGGATATCCTCGATATTTTTGATTAAGATAGAGTAAGTTCCATTGTCATTTTGGATAAACTCAACAGACTCGGCGTCTTGATAGACGTTATTGGGAACGATGAGCTCAATTCCATTTGATAAGGAGAGTTTTTGGTTTTCAAATTTTTTAAGCTGGCGACTGGCATCAATTTCATCAAATTGAACTGGTTCTGGTACAGCTTCCTTGACTTGGTCAATAAAGCTCAAACGAGCCGTCAGATTATTGTCAAAAAGGTCATTGGCCAATTTTTCAGGTGATAATTCATTGCTTTCTTCTAGGTTGTTGAAAATCGCTGATTTGACCTTGGATTGAAATTGAAAATCATCTGTGTTAAAAGTCTCAGCAATTCTTTGGGCTGTTTTTTCCAATTCCTTGATAGATTTCTTAGGAGAAATCTTAGGAGCGACAGCAAGAAGATTTTCTGAAAAATAGTTCAAAAAAGTCCCGTTGTACTTGATTCGTTTTTCAATCAGATGGTACTTGCGGCTTTGAAGATTAACCACCAAGGCCTCATCAGCCCCTGTTCCAAATCCAGGCAAGTTATTCTGAGTCAGCTTGATTGGATTATCAACTTCTCCACCGAGGTGGGTCAATGTCTCCCGCAGGGCAATTCGCAAGAAAGCGAAATGCTCTACACCTTCTTTAGAAAATTGTACAAAAATCAAGTCATTGGTCTTGAGATTTTCAGAAATACTGAACTCTTCTTTCCAGAGATTAGCCAGTATTACTGATGTCTCCAACAAATCGTCTGTGATATGATTGAAGAAGGGATTTTCTTCCTCGAAAATCCCAGTCTTGGCTTCATCTGAATACACACGTTCAATTTTTCTACGCAAGTATTCTTCGATTTTTGGAGTAATATTGAGAAGCTTATCCGCTAGGAACAGCTCGGTATCATCCGGACTGAACTGGTGAATAATGGCTTTCTTAATATAAATGTCCATAAAAGTTTTAGTCCTCGTATAATGGGAAGGCATCTGTCAATTCTTTGACTGCACTTCTCACTTCTTCTAAGACAGCTTCATTTCCTGCATTCTTAAGGGTTTTAATGATAAGTTCAGCCACCTTGCGACTTTCTTCTTCACCAAATCCACGTGCAGTAATAGCTGCTGCTCCGATACGAATCCCACTAGTCTTGAATGGTGACAAGGTTTCGTAAGGGATTGAGTTTTTATTTAGGGTAATATTGACTTCATCCAGCAAGTTTTGAGCAACTTTTCCGTTTTCTACAACCTTAGTCACATCCACTAGGAAGAGGTGGTTTTCAGTCCCGCCAGAAATGATACGGAAATCAGGGTCTTGCAAGAAGACATCTGCCATAGCCTTGCTGTTTTTGATAACATTAGCAGCATATTCCTTGAAAGCTGGATCCAAAACTTCTTTGAAAGAAACAGCTTTAGCTGCCACAACATGCTCCAAAGGACCGCCCTGAATACCTGGGAAAATAGCTGAATTGATTTTCTTAGCGAGTTCTTCGTCATTGGTCAAAATCAAACCACCACGAGGGCCACGAAGGGTTTTGTGAGTCGTTGTTGTCGTGATATGAGCGTATGGTACTGGGCTTGGATGTAGACCAGCAGCAACCAAACCAGCGATATGAGCCATATCTACCATAAGTTTAGCCCCAACAGCGTCCGCAATTTCACGGAATTTTGAAAAATCGATAATTTGAGAATAGGCTGAAGCACCTGCTACGATCAATTTTGGTTTTACTTCTTGGGCTTGTTTCAAGATAGCATCAAAGTCCAAGAGTTCGGTCTCAGGATCCACACTATAAGAAACAAAGTTGTAGGTTTGACCTGAGAAGCTAACAGGAGCTCCGTGGGTCAAGTGCCCACCTGCTGCCAAATCCATTCCCATAACGGTATCACCTGGCTCAATTAAGGCCATGTAAGACGCACAGTTGGCTTGGCTTCCTGAGTGAGGTTGGACATTAGCGAATTTAGCGCCGAAAATTTCTTTTACACGTTCAATAGCTAGACTTTCTACCACATCTACCACATCAGTTCCACCATAATAACGGCGTCCTGGGTAACCTTCAGCGTATTTATTCGTCAAGATAGACCCTTGAGCTGCCATAACAGCCTTGGAAACTACGTTTTCCGAAGCAATCAACTCAATGTTGTTTTGTTGTCGTTCTTCTTCTTTGGCAATAGCATTCCAGAGATCAGCATCGTATGCTTTAAAATCATCTTTGTCAAAAATCATAGGTCTTCTCCTTTATTGTGTGACTAGTCCATTAGTTTAATTTTCTTATTAGAAAATCAAACTAAAAGATACGAATAAACCGTTTCTGCATTTTATCACAAGTATAACCAACTTTTTCATAAAATGCATGAGCACCCAGACGATGGTCGGCAGAGTTTAAGCGGATAAACCCATAACCACGTCTTTTTGCTTCTTCTTCCAACCCTTGTAATAAGCTTTTACCAATACCTTGACCTTGTGCTTGAGGTGAGACTGCTAAGGCTAAAATATTAAATCCTGCTTTGGAATAGAGGGATTCATAAACTTCAGCGTGGACATATCCAAGCAAGGCATGACTAGCTTCATCCTCATAAGCAAGTAAGAAATGATGTGAATTCTGAGATAGTCTAGCTAGTTGACTAGCCGTGTCCTCTAGACTAAAAGAATAGCCCAAAGCCTCTTGGTTGATTTCACATATCGCTTTCACATCTGTTTCTTGCAAACCTCTTAGCATCTCATTCCTCCTCAAAAGAAATCTCTGGCAACCTAGCAAGAATATCTTCTCGCTTAATGACCCCTTGGCGTAAGATTTTCACCTTGTCTCCAGACAAGTCCACGATAGTTGAATCCTGTCCAGTTAGAAAAGCATCGTCTTCTAGACCCAAAACCTCTTGGTCAAAATCCTTCAGAATTTGTTCAAAGGTCACTCCACTTGCCTGACCTGAAATATTGGCAGACGGCCCAATCAAGGGACCTGTCTCTCGAATCAAATCAAGGGTAATGGGATGACTCGGCATCCGAAATCCAACAGTTGCAAGGTCAGAATTGACCCAATAGGGAACTCGGTCATTGGCTTCAAGGATAATGGTCAAGGGACCTGGTAAAAAGGTCTCTACAAGTTTTTGAAGATAAGTTGGCTGATTCTTTGAAAAATGCAAGATATCCTCTAAAGAGGCAATATTGAGATTGAGTGCCTTGTCTCTGGGACGACGTTTGAGTTGGTAAACATGGTTAACTGCTTCTTCGTCTAGAGCCTTGGCAAAGAGACCGTAAACTGTCTCCGTAGGTAAGACAACTGCACCACCCTTTTCTAACTCTTGTCTAATCCTGTCTATCATCAATCACGACCATCCTATCTTGACCAAATTGGTCCTTGAGTGTTCGAACTCTTTTTTCAGGAAGATGTTTCCTAAAAAGTTCAGGAACACTTTGACCTTGCTTGTAACCAATTTCAAGGTAAATCTTACCACCATCTTTGAGATAGTCTTTTGCATCTTCCGCAATTCTACGGTAAATAGCTAGGCCATCCTCGTCTGCAAAGAGAGCTAGATGAGGCTCCGAATGCAAAACATTCAAGCCGACCTCTGACTCATCTTCACGAGAGATATAGGGTGGATTGGAAACAATTATATCATATTTTTCAGAAATTTCTGTAAAACAGTCAGATTTTTTTAAAAATATTTGAAGATTTTGATTTTTAGCATTTTCGTTAGCTAAATCTAAAGCATCTTGGGAAATATCTGCTGCTGTCACTGACCAATCTGGTCTTTTTTTTGCTAGAGCGAGAGCAATAGCTCCACTACCTGTCCCGATATCTAGGACCTTAAGATTTTCTTCAGAATTTTCAGCCAGGATAAGCTTGACTAATTCCTCTGTCTCTGGACGAGGGATCAATACTCGCTCATCAACTTTTAACTGCATTCCGAAGAATTCTGCATGACCAATGATATACTGTGCCGGTTTATGAGTTGCTAACTGTTGGAAAATTCCTTTTACAAATACTTCTTCCTCTTCCGTCACTACCTGCTGAAGAGCAAAAACAAAGTCTGTAAAAGAGAGATTTTTCAGGCTACGATAGACAAAAGAGAGGCTTTCAGCTTCCTCTCCTTGTCTTATCAATTCTTCTTCAAAATCTGAAAATAATTGAGCTAATTTCATTATTTGTTTAATTCTTCTAATTTTTGTGTTTGGTCATAAAGCACCAAGGCATCCACAACTTCGTCCAATTTACCAGACAAAATGGTATCTAGTTTTTGGAGGGTTAAACCGATACGGTGGTCCGTCACACGGTTTTGTGGGAAGTTATAAGTACGAATCCGTTCTGAACGGTCCCCAGTACCGATTGTCGACTTACGCTCAGCGTCTTGTTCATCTTGTGCAATCTGAGCAAAGTGGTCAGCAACACGCGCACGGATGATTTTCATGGCCTTCTCACGATTTTTCTGCTGGGTACGTTCTTCCTGCATCTCAACCTTGATATTGGTTGGCAAGTGAACGATACGAACGGCAGTCGCAACCTTATTGACGTTCTGTCCACCAGCACCTGATGCGTGGTAGATGTCAACACGAAGGTCTTTTGGATCAATATCGTATTCAACCTCTTCAACTTCAGGCATAACAAGAACTGTCGCTGTTGAAGTATGAACACGGCCTTGGCTTTCTGTCACAGGAACACGTTGCACACGGTGGGCACCTGATTCGTACTTAAGCTTAGAGTAAACAGACTGACCTGAAACCATGGCAACCACTTCTTTGAAACCGCCGACACCATTCATAGAGGCTTCCATAACTTCAAAGCGCCAGCCTTGGGCTTCAGCATACTTTTGATACATGGTTAGCAAATCCCCAGCGAAAAGTGCTGCCTCATCTCCACCCGCTGCTCCACGGATTTCAAGGATGATATTCTTGTCATCGTTTGGATCCTTTGGAAGAAGCAAGATTTTCAACTTTTCTTCGTATTCTTCTTTTTCAGCCTTGGCATCTTTGAGCTCTTGCTTAGCCATTTCTTCCAAGTCCGCATCTCCACCTGATTCCTTAATCATCTCTTCAGCATCAACGATGTTTTGAAGGACTTGTTTGTACTCACGGTAGGCTGTTACTGTGTCACGAGTTGAAGCCTCTTCTTTGGAAAGCTCCATGAAACGCTTGGTGTCTGAGACGACATCTGGGTCACTGAGCAACTCTCCTAATTCTTCATAACGGTCTTCTACAGCTTGTAGTTGATCATAGATGTTCATTTTTTCTCCTTATTTCTCAATTGTTAAATCATAGATTGCTACTACTTCGTTCTCGGATATTTCCCCAGTTTCTTTAAATCCATAACTGAGGTAACAAGATCTTGCATGTTCGTTTTCTGGTTCATAAGACAACCAAAGTTTATTGCTTAAACCTGCTGGCGCTGTTCGAACATAGTCTAGTACTTTATCCATAATTGGTTTAAAATATCCTTGATTTTGAAAATTCTTATCAATCATAAAACGAAATAGTAAATAATTTCCACTACTAATTCCGATCTTTTTATCATAAGCTATCATCACAAAACCTATAATTGCATCATTATCATAAACTGCCAATGGAGCTACAAAATCTCCATTTTTAGTGTAGACGTATGCTTCAGCTAAACTAATTGCGTTGGTTGCAATGAATTGTTTTTGATATTCCTTGACATCCAAATTCAAAACATCAAAATAATTTTCCATTGTAACATCTCTTAGTTCAATTGTCATAGTTTTGCTCCTTGTTAGAGGTTATCATTGGCGCAAAATAATGTTTACGGCAAACCGAGATATAGGTTTCATTGCCACCAATCTGGATCTGTTCTCCATCGTAAACGGGCAATCCATCCTGAGTACGCAATACCATGGTCGCCTTTTTCTTACAATACTGGCAAATGGTCTTGATTTCGTCAATCTTGTCTGCTAAGAGCAATAGATATTTGGAACCTTCGAACAGTTCATTGCGAAAGTCATTTTTCAAACCAAATGCCATGACGGGTATATCTAACTCATCAACAACACGAGCTAGGTCATAAACATGATGACGTTTGAGAAACTGGGCTTCATCGACCAACACACAGTAAGGCTTTTCTGGTAGGTCTCGGATATAGCCAAAGATATCTGTCGTCTCCTCAATCGCAAGAGCAGGGCGTTTCATGCCAATTCGACTCGACACATAGCCAACACCGTCACGCGTATCCAGAGCCGAGGTCATAATCACAACACCTTTTCCTTGCTCCTCATAGTTATAGGCCACCTTGAGAATCTCAATCGTCTTACCAGAGTTCATGGTCCCATAACGATAATACAACTGTGCCATGTTTCTTGCTTCACGTCCATTTCTAAATTTTTGCTACATTCTAGTATATCATAATTTTCTTAAGCTTTAAACGGCAAAATGTGGTAAAATAGAAGAAATCAAAAACTGGTGGAGGAAGCTATTATGCCATTTGTACGCATCGATTTATTTGAAGGACGCACGCTCGAACAAAAGAAAGCTCTAGCTAAGGAAGTAACAGAAGCTGTTGTTCGCAACACTGGAGCCCCTCAATCTGCTGTCCATGTCATCATCAACGACATGCCAGAAGGAACTTACTTCCCACAAGGGGAAATGCGCACCAAATAATCTAGCTTAAGCAGAATTGCTTAGGCTTTTTCAATCTCCAAGTAGCATCCATTGAAGAAATAGTCCAAATTTGTTACAATTTGAAAAGAGACTTGGAAAAATTTCCAATAAAAGAGCTATTTATTAAAGGAAACATTATGATTACACGTGAATTTGATACCATCGTTGCTATCTCTACTCCACTAGGTGAAGGGGCTATTGGTATTGTCCGCCTGAGCGGAACAGAAAGTTTTGCTATTGCGCAAAAGATTTTTAAAGGAAAAGACTTGAGTAAGGTTGCTAGCCATACTCTTAACTACGGTCACATTGTTGACCCTCAGACAGGGAAGGTCATGGACGAGGTTATGGTTGGAGCTATGAAGTCTCCAAAGACCTTCACTCGTGAAGATATTATCGAGATTAACACCCACGGTGGGATTGCGGTGACCAATGAAATTCTCCAACTAGCGATCCGTGAAGGAGCTCGCTTGGCAGAACCTGGTGAATTTACCAAACGTGCCTTTCTAAACGGTCGTGTGGATTTGACACAGGCTGAGGCGGTCATGGATATCATCCGCGCCAAGACAGACAAGGCCATGAACATTGCGGTCAAACAACTTGATGGTTCCCTTTCTGATCTTATCAATAATACTCGTCAAGAAATCCTCAATACACTTGCCCAGGTCGAGGTCAATATTGATTATCCTGAGTATGACGATGTTGAGGAAGCCACTACTGCTGTTGTCCGAGAGAAGACTATGGAGTTTGAGCAATTGCTAACCAATCTCCTTAGGACAGCCCGCCGCGGTAAAATCCTCCGTGAGGGAATTTCAACAGCCATCATCGGACGTCCAAACGTTGGGAAATCCAGCCTCCTCAACAACCTCTTGCGTGAGGATAAGGCTATCGTTACAGATATTGCTGGTACTACTCGAGATGTCATCGAAGAATACGTCAACATCAATGGTGTTCCTCTCAAATTGATTGATACAGCTGGTATCCGTGAAACGGATGACATCGTGGAACAAATAGGTGTTGAGCGTTCGAAAAAAGCCCTCAAGGAAGCCGACTTGGTTCTACTGGTGCTAAATGCCAGTGAACCACTGACTGCTCAAGACAGACAACTTCTTGAAATTAGTCAGGATACTAACCGTATTATTCTACTTAATAAAACAGACCTGCCTGAAGCGATTGAAATTTCGGAACTACCTGAAGACGTTATTCGTATTTCAGTCCTTAAAAACCAAAACATCGATAAGATTGAAGAGAAAATCAACAACCTCTTCTTTGAGAATGCCGGTTTTGTTGAGCAAGATGCTACCTACTTGTCAAATGCCCGTCACATTTCCCTGATTGAAAAAGCAGTTGAAAGCCTACAAGCTGTTAACGAAGGTCTTGAACTAGGTATGCCAGTTGACTTGCTTCAAGTTGATTTGACTCGTACTTGGGAAATCCTCGGAGAAATCACTGGGGATGCTGCTCCTGATGAACTCATCACCCAACTCTTTAGCCAATTCTGCTTAGGAAAATAAGAAAAATCCATGATCGTTCTTGCGGTCATGGATTTTATTGTCTTATTAGTAATCTGGTCTTAAGACACCTGTTACGGTTGCTTTAGTTGCTTCGTAGTCGCCATCTACAACAACCTTGATAATGCGTTTTGCATCTTCTTCTGGTGCTGGAACTAGAGGTAATCGAGTTGGACCAGCTTCAAATCCCATATAGTTGAGAACGGCCTTGACAGGAGCAGGACTTGGATATGAGAAGAGGGCATTAACCTTAGGAATGAATTTACGTTGAATAGCTGCGGCTTTCTTCATATCGCTTTCTGCAATGGCAGTAAACATCTCGTGCATTTCATCCCCATTTGTATGTGATGCAACAGAAATAACCCCATCCGCACCAAGGTTCATGGCATGGAAAGCATCTCCATCCTCACCTGTATAAATCAAGAACTCTTCTGGCTTGTGCTCAATCAAGTAAGCCATATTAGCCAAGCTAGTACATTCTTTGACACCGATAATATTTGGATGGTCAGCCAAACGAAGCATGGTTTCTGGAGTCAATTCGACAACTACACGCCCTGGAATGTTATAGATAATAATTGGTAGGTCAGAAGCATCTGCAATGGCTTTAAAATGCTGATACATTCCTTCTTGAGAAGGTTTGTTGTAGTAAGGAACAATAGCAAGCCCAGCTGCGAAACCACCAAATTCCGCTACTTCTTTGACAAACTCGATCGAGTCACGCGTATCATTGGTACCTACACCCGCAATCAAAGGAACTCGTCCATTGACAATCTTTTGTACAGCCGCAAAGAGTTCCAACTCCTCATCGTGGGTTAAAGTTGGACTCTCAGCAGTCGTTCCAGCTAGAAGAATGCCGTCTGTATGATGGGCCAATAAATGCTCAATCAGGGCTGGAATGGCATCAAAGTTAATGGAACCATCCTCGTGAAAGGGGGTAATAAAGGCTGTGATGATTTTACACTCTTTTAAATCTTGATAAGACATGAAAACACCTCTCTATTTCAAAGAAGGAGTTCATCTGAACTCCTAAACGATATGACTATTTTAATTCAAATTTCAATTCGGCAGTTGGACGAACCAATCCACGTTCATGAAGAGTTTCAGCAATCTGAACTGAGTTCCAAGCAGCACCTTTGAGAAGGTTATCTGAAACAACCCACATGTGAATTCCTTTTTCTGCATCCAAGTCTTTACGGATACGACCAACAAAGGTATCACGTGAACCAACTGCATTGATGGCTTGAGGATAGATTTGATGAGTTACATCATCTTCAAGGACAGCGCCTGGGAAGGCTGCGATAGCTGCTTTCACTTCTTCAATTGGAGCCACTTCTTTTGTTTCGATGTAAACAGACTCAGAGTGAGCTGACAAGACTGGAATGCGCACACATGTTGCAGATACTGCAATGCTATCATCTTCCATGATTTTCTTAGTTTCCTTAGTCATCTTCATCTCTTCGTAAGTGTAATCATTGTCAGTGAAGACATCGATTTGTGGAAGAGCGTTAAAGGCGATAGGATAGTGTTTCTTGTCACCACCTGAAGGCAAGATTTCCGCATGCAAATCACGTGGTTTCACACCATCATTCAACACTTCACTAAGTTCACGTTGTGTCTCAAGAATTGCTCCCATACCAGCACCTGAAACGGCTTGATAAGTTGAAACAATGATACGGTCCAAGCCCCATTTTTGGCGAACTGGCTCAAGAGCCACCATCATTTGGATTGTTGAACAGTTAGGGCAAGCAATAATCCCGTTGTGGGCATCAAGTGCGTGAGCATTGACCTCTGGAACAACCAAAGGAACATCTGGATTTTGACGGAAGTAAGATGTATTATCTACTACTACTGCGCCAGCTTTCACTGCGTATGGTGCATACTTAGCTGATGTAGAACCACCTGCTGAAAAGAGAGCAATATCAACTCCTTCAAAAGCAGTTTCAGTCGTTTCTTCAATCGTAATATCTTGGTCTTTAAATTTCAAAGTCTTGCCTGCTGAACGTGCAGAAGCAAGTAAACGAATTTTATCGATTGGAAGTGTTGATTCTTCCAACATTTTTATCATCTGAGCACCGACAGCACCTGTCGCGCCGACTACAGCAACTGTATATCCCATAAATAACCTCTTTCGGAATTTTCTAAAAATTTCTATAATAGAAGTATTATACTACTTTTTCCATGAATTGCAAAGCTTTTTCATCATTTTTTGAAAAATAAAAATCCCCAGTCGCTAGACTAGGGACTAAGAGGCATCTTCATGTGATGAGCAGGTTCACACAACTCATCAAGGTCCGCTCCTGCGTTATGACCTCCTTATGCTCAATAGTAGTCCGAAGACTACCTATCGACTCATCGCATCTTCTATTCTACTAAAGAGAATGACTTTTGTCAACAGCCAAAACGCTTTAACTTCATTTATACAGGTCAATAAGAAAAACCTTGGTCTCCCAAGGTCATTTTGTTTCTATCATGCTAATTGCCGGGATTGAACCGGCGACCTCATCCTTACCATGGATGCGCTCTGCCAACTGAGCTAAATCAGCTTACTTGAAAAGTATACTATAATCAGAAAATCTTGTCAAGTTTCCTTAGAAATTTTCTATAAGAAAAAGCCAGAAAAAGCCAGGTAAAGGCTACCTAGCTTGTCCTGTTCTATTTGCTTAAATCGATTCGACGACCAATTTTACCGATAATAATCGCTCCAATAATCAATGAGGCAAATTCACCGATTCCTGTTGTGAACCAAGTAAGGAAGAATGGTAATTCTGCTACAATATTTAACTCTGCAGCGATAGTAAACATGGAAATTGAAAAGAGGATTGAAAAGAAGAAATGATCTTTTCGAATCAATCCGTTAAAGAGGTAATCTTTGCTGTATTTTGCAAAAAGCCAAACACCTAAACTGAGGAATACCAAGGTTGATCCACCACCAACAAAGACATCTAGGAGTCCGAAGCTAAAGAAATTAGCAATCATACAACCGATGGTAACTCCGATGATGTACTTGGGATTGTAAAAAGCCATAAAGTTCATCATTTCTGAAATACGAAACTGATAAGCACCATAGCTAATGGCATTTAGAGGCGGTGTGACAGTCAAAACGACATAGATAGCAGCAACAATTGCAATATCTGCAACATCACGAATAGTTAATTTTTTCATCTTTTCTCCTTTGGCGGTTATCCGCGTGTAATATGCTTGGTGAAAGAAGCTAAGCACCAAGGGTTGCTTTATTCAACCTTACTAGTATAGCACAATAGCCTGCTTTATGCTATACTTAAAGCATGAAAAAACCTATTCAAAAATTTTTTAACAATGAAATCTTAGCCTATCTCTTTTTTGGCCTTGCAACAACTCTAGTTTCGATTCTCTCACGACTAGTCATTTATCAACTAAGTCATCAGGAACTCCTTGCTACTGCCCTAGCAAATAGTATTGGTATCCTATTTGCCTTTATCACAAATGATACGATTGTATTTAAGCAAGCAAGGAAGAATCGGCTTATTCGTTTAGTGAAATTTTCTCTTGCTCGCCTTTCTACTTTTCTGTTAGATTTACTATTTACTTTTCTGTTTGTGACTCAATTCCCTCATATCATAGGGCGATTTGTAAATGAAGACATTGATAAGATAAATACTATTGAAACAATAATTGCACAAATACTCATTATTATCATCAATTATATCTTGAGCAAGGTCTATATTTTTAGAAAATAATGCTCCATTTATGAGCCTTTTAATTGCCTTCTATAATGATTTAGGATACAATGAAACACGAAACGTTGAAAGGAAAACAGTATGTTAAAAAATCTAAAATCATTCTTGCTTCGAGGAAATGTTATTGACCTTGCTGTCGGTGTTGTCATTGCCTCTGCTTTTGGTGCTATCGTTACTTCACTTGTAAACGACATTATCACTCCTCTTATTTTAAATCCCGCTTTGAAAGCTGCTAAAGTCGAACGTATTGCTCAACTTTCTTGGCATGGAGTCGGCTATGGTAACTTTTTAAGTGCTATTATCAATTTTATCTTTGTGGGTACCGCCCTCTTCTTTATTATCAAGGGTATTGAAAAAGCACAGAAACTCACTGGCATAAAGGAAGAAAAAACTGACGAAAAAAAACCAACCGAATTGGAAGTCCTTCAAGAAATCAAAGCTCTTCTTGAGAAAAAATAAGCTATTAAAAGGATCTAGCGCAAAGCTAAATCCTTTTTTCTTTACTCTTTGGGTAACTTGCCTGCTTTCTCAAGCATTTTCTTGATAAGATAAGGCATCTTGACATTCTCCCGACCTTTTTTCTCAATCAATTTTTTCACAAATTCTGGCATTTGTAAATCTTGAGATTCAGCCAAAATGTTTTTCGTCTCATCTGAAGGAACTAACTCATCAAAGGTTTCTTCTTCTGGGAGAAATTCCTTAAATTCTTGATGTTCATTAGCTCTGACTGTATTAACCAAGGCATCAATCAAACGAGAATCCGTATTGGGCATTGGTGGTCGATGGTAGTTCACACCCAATTCTTGACACAAGTCATAACATTCCACATCGTTGTCAAACAAGACTTCAATATGCTCACTAATGAAGCTGATAGGAACAAAAATATAATGGTCTGGATGTTCTGTCTGTTCTCTGAGATACTCCAAAACATCTGGTTTAATCCATGGAATCCCGATATCACTCTCACTTTGCCAAGTATTGGTATATTGTTCTGAATTCAAGCCTAGTTTTTCAGCGACTAGCTTGCTATTTTCGAAAATTTGGTCAATATATGGGTCCCCAAAATCCAAGGCAAAAATGGGCACACTGTGGGCTGAAAAGATGACTTTAAAGCTATCCTGCTTTACTTCTTCTTTTAAAATCTTAGCAATTTCATCTGCCCAATAATTTAAGAGCGCTTCTTCCTGATACCAATCCTTAATAACTAAAAATTGAATTTGCTTGCTTTCTAAAAATTTCTCATAACCCATGACAGAGTAAAAAGAATAATGAGGCTCCAAAATCAAGCAAATACACTGTTCAATGCCGTCTGCTTCCATCTGACCGATCACATCTGGAATAAAGGGACTGGAAAATTTATTAGCAAAATAAACACTATACTCATTCCCCAGCCTAGCTTCTACCAAGGCAACCTCTTCACGGGTAATTTTTTGCAGAGGAGTACCTCCAATTCGCACATAATTATCATAGAGAGTTTGAATCTCATGGTCTTGAGGTCTCACTCCACGACGAATATTTGTGAAAAAATCAGCCACACCTTCAAAGGTAATCTCTTCTGGCGAACCGAAAGTCATCATTAAAATTGCTTTTTTCATAACTGCTTCCTTGTGATATTTTTATCAAGTTTATTTTATCATTTATCCATTAATAAGTAAACGCCAACATAGCGAATTTCCCTAACTTCTGTCTTTTGTTTTTCTCTTCTTTCTATGATACAATGGAAAAAATGAATTCAAAAGGAGTTTTTTATGACTTATCCAAATCTCTTGGACCGCTTCTTAACCTACGTTAAGGTCAACACGCGCTCTGATGAACACTCTACTACTACTCCAAGTACGCAGAGTCAGGTTGACTTCGCAACCGATGTTCTTATTCCTGAAATGAAACGTGTTGGACTGCAAAACGTCTACTACCTTCCAAATGGTTTTGCAATTGGGACCTTGCCAGCCAATGATCCATCTTTAACACGAAAAATTGGCTTCATCTCCCACATGGATACTGCTGACTTTAATGCCGAAGGAGTCAATCCACAGGTAATTGAAAACTACGATGGTGGTGTGATTAAACTAGGAAATTCTGGTTTCAAACTCGATCCAGCTGACTTTAAGAGTCTTGAGAAATATCCAGGACAAACGCTCATCACAACAGATGGAACAACCTTGCTAGGTGCTGATGATAAGTCTGGTATTGCTGAAATTATGACTGCTATTGAATATCTGACTGCCCACCCTGAAATAAAACACTGTGAGATTCGTGTTGGTTTTGGTCCAGATGAGGAAATTGGTGTTGGTGCTAATCAATTTGATGCAGATGATTTTGATGTGGACTTTGCCTACACAGTTGATGGTGGGCCATTAGGTGAGCTTCAGTACGAAACCTTTTCAGCAGCTGGGGCTGAAGTGCATTTCCAAGGACGTAATGTCCACCCTGGTACTGCCAAAGGTCAGATGGTCAACGCCCTTCAGCTAGCAATTGATTTTCACAATCAACTTCCAGAGAATGACAGACCAGAGTTAACTGAAGGTTACCAAGGTTTTTACCATCTAATGGATGTGACAGGTAGTGTCGAGGAGGCGCATGCAAGCTACATCATTCGTGATTTTGAAAAAAATGCCTTTGAAGCGCGTAAAGCAGCTATGCAGTCTATCGCTGATAAGATGAATCAAGAACTTGGTAGCGACCGTGTCACCCTAAACTTGACAGACCAGTACTACAATATGAAAGAAGTCATTGAAAAAGATATGACTCCAATTACCATTGCCAAAGCCGTTATGGAAGATCTGGGTATCACTCCTATAATCGAACCAATCCGTGGAGGGACAGACGGCTCTAAGATTTCCTTTATGGGAATCCCAACTCCTAATATCTTTGCGGGAGGAGAAAATATGCACGGACGTTTTGAATACGTTAGCCTTCAGACTATGGAACGTGCAGTTGATACCATCATTGGTATCGTAGCTTATAAAGACTAAAATAGGCTGGGCAAAAACTCAATTTTAAGAGAAAATGAAGTAAATCTTCACACAATAAAACGCATAGTATCAAGGTTTTCAGCTCCTGATACTGTGCGTTTTTTGATTATAAATGCGAATTATTTAGTAGCACTTCTCTCTATTGATGAACTGCTTGAGCTGCTGTGATAAGGGTTAACTTGTAAACATCATCTGCATTACATCCACGAGAAAGGTCGTTAACTGGTTTGTTCAAACCTTGCAAAACAGGTCCTACAGCTGCAAAACCACCAAGACGTTCAGCCATCTTGTATCCGATATTTCCTGCCTCGATACCTGGGAAGATAAAGACATTTGCTTGACCAGCTACTGTACTTCCAGGAGCTTTCAGAGCTGCAGTTTCAGGAACAAAGGCTGCATCAAATTGCAACTCACCATCGATTTCAAGGTCAGGACGCAAGTCGTGAGCAATTTTAGTTGCTTCTACAACCTTATCGACGCTCTCACCAAACCCTGAACCTTTAGTAGAATAGCTTAGCATAGCAATTTTAGGCTCGATGCCAAACATTTTAGCTGTGATTGCTGAGTTGATAGCAATTTCAGCCAGGGCTTCTGCATCTGGATTGATATTGATAGCACAGTCTCCAAATAGGTAACGTTCCGTACCACGAACCATGAGGAAGGCACCTGAAGTACGAGTCACATTTGGACGAGTTTTGATGATTTGTAGGGCTGGGCGAACTGTTGAAGCAGTTGAGTGAATCGCACCTGACACCATTCCATCAACCAAGCCCAAGTAAACCAACATAACACCAAAATAGTTGACATCTTCAACCAAAACCTTGCGTGCATCTTCTTCAGACATTTTGCCCTTGCGACGCTCTACCAAGGCAGCAACCATTTCTTCAAATTGAGGATAATGTTGAGGGTCAATGACTTCATAACCATCCATGATCCCTTCAATTTCAAGATAAATTTTAATTTTTTCAGGATTTCCAAGCAAAACAGGAATCACTTCTGTTTCTTTTACCAAGCGTTTAGTCGCTTGAAGAATACGTGGCTCTTCCCCTTCAGGGAGAACGATACGAGCATTTTTACCAACCAAGTTGGCTTTGAGACTTTCAAAAACTTCCATGAGTTTTCTCCTTTTAGATAATAATTATACTCTGAATCGGTTTTTATAGAGTATTAGTTGATAACTGAGTAATAAGGTTACTGAAATCATCCGGCAAGGAACTTTCTAACTGCAAGTCTTGCTCTAAAAATGGATGATAGAAGGATAGGTAATGGCAATGCAGAGCCTGACGTTGAATGCCGTCATCCAAGCTACCACCATACAAATCATCTCCCAACAAAGGAAAACCAATATGAGAAAAATGGACTCGGATTTGGTGGGTTCGACCAGTATGCAGGCGAATGTCTACCAAATGAATATTCCCATAAGATGCTACAATCTTATATGATGTATGGGCATACTTTCCACCTTTAGCCACCCGTCTAGTGATAATAGAGTTTTCATCACGCGCAATCGGAGCAATAATTTCCCCCTCTGACTCCAAATATCCATCTCCTTTAACGAGGGCAAAGTAGCGTTTTTCAATGGATTTTTTCTGCAACTGCTTGTCTAATCGTGCATGGGCATAGCCGTGCTTGGCAAAGAGCATCAAGCCAGAAGTGTCCCTATCTAGTCTGGTTACAATGTGAACCTGCTGATTTTCATAGTCTTGCTTGACGTAGTAACCCTTGATAAAATTAGCGATTGTATTGGAGTGATTGACACTAGGAATAGAAGCCACTCCATAGGGTTTATTTAAGACTAGAAAATGGTCATCCTCATAGAGAATATCCAGTGGGCGCTCGATTGCTTCCAGAGTTTCAAAGCCTTCCTCGGTGGGAATATCGATGATAACTCGGTCTCCAATATCCAATAGATAAGTTGCATTTTGAGGTTGGTCATTGACCAGAATAGCTCCGCCTCGAAACTTAATCTTGGCCAGAAGTCCCTTAGAAACCTCGTGCTTTTTTAAGAAGGTCTTAACCTTGACATGTTCATCTGCGATAAATTCAAACCTCATTCGTCCACCTCGCCAATAAAAGCATCCTTAACGCGGTTCCAAAAACTGGTATGGCTCGGTGAGGCGACAAAGTGAATCTTATGATGGTCGATTTGATACTCAATTCGCTCAATATTGCGGAAGGAATAAACGCTATTGTCAACCGAAATAGTATGATAATCGTTTCTCGTTGGAATGAGTTCAATCTTATCCTTCTTAGGAACAATAATGGAAGAGCCCAACGTACGATAAACACGATTATTAAGGCTGGCAATTTCCGTCAACTGAAGAGCTTCAATGGTAGGGTGTAAAACAGCCCCGCCAAGCGACTTGTTATAGGCTGTACTACCAGTCGGAGTCGAAACTGTTAGCCCGTCTCCACGAAAACGCTCAAAGGGAACACCATTGATTACAATATCTGCTACCATGGTTCGATCAGACCTGCGGATACTAGCTTCATTTAGTGCTCTGAAAATCTTAACTTCACCATTTCCAAGAAAGACCTTCACATTCAGAACAGGGTATGATACCTTTGCCCCAGTATCTAGTTGCAAATTAGTCACTAGCTTGTCCAACTCAAAATCACGGTAGTCCGTATAGAAGCCCAAATGTCCAGTGTGAACACCAATGAAGCGGACCTTGTCAAGCTGGTTTTCGTACTTATGAAAAGCCGACAAGAGCATGCCATCCCCACCTATGGAGATGACAATATCCGGATTGGTATCATTGAGTATAAACTGATTTCTCTTCAAACGATCTCGCAATTCATACAAAACCCTTTGACTCTGCGGTTTTCTATTAGCTATCAGATCAATTCGTTTACCTGTATTCTTCATCTGTATCGTCACTGTTTCCTACACCGTCATTTAATTTTCTACTCAAAGGATCAAAAAGTGCCTGAGCTTCCTGGATATCATCTCGAATTTTACCCATTTCTTCATCCAACTGATGAGCAATCTTGGCTGTAATTTCCAGTCGCTTCTTTATCTCCTCTGGGAAATCCCCTTGGTACTTGTAGTTGAGAGAATGTTCTATTGTTGCCCAGAAATTCATGGCCAAGGTACGAATCTGAATTTCTGCCAAAATAGTCTTGGCTCCATTGATGGTGTCAACCATATATTCTACTACCACATGATAGGAACGGTAGCCTGAAGCCTTTCGATGAGTAATGTAATCTCGTTCCTGTATGATTCGCATGTCCTGACGTTTGCGCAAAATTTCCACTACTTCCTTGACGTCATCTACAAACTGAACCATCACACGCAAACCAGCAATATCTTGCAAATCGTGCTCTAAGGTCGCATAAGTAATGCCACGACGAGCCATTTTCTCCTTGATACTCTCAATTGGCTTGACTCGACCAGTCACAAACTCAATCGGAGAATGCTTATTTTGCTTACGATATTGCTTACGAATACCACGAAGTTTAATCTTTAACTCACCAACAGCTTGAATGTAAGGATCTAAAAATTCTTCCCATTCTAAGGTCATATATTCTCCCTTGTTCTCATACTATCCTTCAAAAATATCTTTGATTTTTTCTCCAGATTCATATACAATAAATACAATGCTATTATATCATAAATCCGCTTTCAACGATAAAGAAAAGGTAAGAAAAATGAAACATTTAGAAATTGAATTGAAAACACTCTTGAAAAAAGATGAATATAATCATCTAAAAGAACAGTTCACAGGTGTCACTCCTGTTCTTCAAAAAAATTACTACATGGACACGCTTGATTTTGAACTGCGAGAAGAGAAAGTTGCTATGCGCATTCGAACCTTTGAAGACTGGGCAGAATTGACACTCAAAGTCCCGCAAAGTGTTGGAAACATGGAATACAACCAAAAATTGCAACTAAAAGATGCTGAAAACTATCTGAGCAAGAAAGAACTTCCTCAAGGGCTAGTACTGGATGAATTGGCGAAACATGGTATTAAAACAAGTGAATGGCAGATTCTTGGTTGTCTAACAACACTTCGCTATGAAATGCAAACAGCTATTGGTCTCATGGCGCTGGATGAAAGTCAGTACTTTGATATTACAGATTACGAATTAGAGCTTGAAGTTGAGAATCACGAGCAAGGGAAACAAGATTTCCAGCAATTTTTAGAGGAAAATCAGATTTCCTACCAAAAAGCCCCTTCAAAATTGGTTCGATTTGTCAAAAGCATGAAAAATAGCTGAAATAATCTTCATTTTTTGGTAAAATAGAAAAGATAAAAATACACAAATCCCAGTTCATATAGGCAAGACATATATAACTAGGATTTATAAAGTTTACAGAGGACGGTCTATAATGTCAGATAGAAAAAACATGAAACTTTTCGCACTCAACTCTAACCAAGAGATTGCACAGAAAATTGCACAAGCTGTTGGTGTACCGCTTGGAAAACTATCATCACGTCAATTTTCAGACGGAGAAATCCAAGTAAATATCGAAGAAAGTGTCCGTGGTTATGATGTTTACATCATCCAGTCTACAAGTTTCCCTGTTAACAACCACCTAATGGAATTGTTGATCATGGTTGACGCTTGTGTGCGCGCAAGTGCCCACAGTATCAATGTTGTCCTTCCATATTTTGGCTATGCACGTCAAGACCGCATTGCTTCACCACGTGAGCCACTTACAGCAAAACTAGTTGCTAATATGCTAGTTAAGGCTGGTGTTGACCGTGTCCTTACCCTTGATTTGCATGCTGTTCAGGTGCAAGGCTTCTTTGATATTCCTGTTGACAACCTCTATACAGTTCCTCTATTTGCAAAACATTATTGCGATAAGGGCCTACTTGGTTCAGATGTTGTTGTCGTTAGCCCTAAAAATTCAGGTGTGAAACGTGCTCGTAGCTTGGCTGAATATCTTGATGCTCCTATCGCCATTATCGATTACCCTCAAGACGATGCAACTCGTAACGAAGGTTATATTATTGGTGATGTTGAAGGTAAGAAAGCCATCTTGATTGACGATATTTTAAATACAGGACGTACCTTCTCTGAAGCTGCTAAAATCGTTGAACGTGAAGGGGCTACAGAAATTTATGCTGTTTCTAGCCACGGTCTCTTCGTCGAAGGAGCTGCTGAACTTCTTGACAATACTAATATTAAAGAAATTCTTGTGACTGATTCAGTAGCAACAAAAGAAAAAACTCCTAAAAACGTATGCTACATCACTGCTAGTGAGTTAATTGGTGATGCCATCGTCCGTATCCACGAAAGAAAACCAGTCAGCCCACTCTTTGCCTACAACAAAAAGAAATAAGGTGATCCTTTGATTTATTTGGACAATGCTGCAACGACTCCTATGTCAGCAGTTGCTATTTCAGCTATGACCAAGGTTATGCAAGAAACCCATGGCAATCCATCTAGTATTCATGGTCATGGTCGTCAAGCTGGCAAACTCTTGAGAGAAGCCCGTCAGGAACTAGCCCAGTTACTGGGGACAAAACCTCAACATATCTTTTTCACTTCTGGTGGGACTGAAGGCAATAATACTGCCATCATTGGCTACTGTCTTCGTCATCAAGAACAAGGAAAACACATCATCACAACTGCCATTGAGCATCATGCTGTCCTTGAAACGATTGATTACTTGGTTCAACACTTCGGTTTTGAAGTAACCATTATCCAGCCAGAAAATCAAGAAATCACCGCCCAGCAAATTCAAGAGGCCTTACGTGACGATACGATTTTGGTTTCTACCATGTTTGCTAATAATGAGACAGGAAACCTACTTCCCATTGCTGAAATTGGCCAAATACTCAAGCAACACCCAGCCGCCTATCATGTCGATGCAGTTCAGGCTATTGGTAAAATCCCTATACACCCAGAAGAATTGGGCATTGATTTTCTCACTGCTTCGGCCCACAAGTTCCATGGTCCTAAGGGAATCGGTTTTCTCTACGCTTCTAGCATGGACTTTGATTCCTATCTCCATGGCGGAGACCAAGAACAGAAAAAACGTGCAGGTACTGAAAATCTAGCTGCCATCGTAGGCATGGTTGCAGCCCTAAAAGAAGACCTAGAAAAACAAGAAGAACATTTTCAACATGTACAAAATCTAGAAACTGCCTTTCTGGCGGAGCTGGAGGGAGTTCAGTGTTACCTGAATAGAGGAGAACACCATCTCCCTTATGTTCTCAATATTGGATTTCCTGGCCAGAAAAATGATCTCTTACTCCTTCGTCTAGATTTAGCTGGAATTTCAATCTCTACTGGCTCAGCCTGTACGGCAGGCATTGTCCAATCCAGCCATGTTCTTGAAGCTATGTACGGAGCAAATTCAGAACGCTTGAAGGAATCCGTTCGTATCAGTTTGTCGCCACAAAATACTGTCGAAGACCTACAAACCCTCGCAAAAACCTTAAAAGAAATTATCGGAGGTTAGCCATATGGCATTTGAAAAAACCATTCAGTTAAAAAATTGTCGTTACGACTACACTCTTAGCCCTTCTGTTAAAAAATTCACCCTTAAGGACAACACCTTTTTTGAGACTAAGGTTGGTAACTATGAATTGACTCGCCTTTTGGAAAAAGTTCCGAACAGTGGTGAAGGCTTCCAACTCAAAATCATCATTAACAAGGAACTCACAGGGGCTAAAATCAATATCACTGACAAGTTTGGCCTTCGTCTTGTTGATATTTTCAAATCAGAAGACCACCACATTCATCAGGAAAAATTCTACTTCCTCATGGATAGCTTAGTAGAACGTGGTGTCTTTACAAAATCAGAAAGATAGAGCCAAGATGTTTGAACTAACCTATAAAGATAGCTATCATGTAGAGCGGACTCTCAAGTACGAGGATTATGAGGCTCTCATGCTGGCTCTATCAGGATGTGTGACTCTACCAGATACACTTTATGTAACTTCTCTGACTTTTAATGGCCAGAAAGTTTATCAGGGGCTGGTCGGAGACCTCTACCGTTTTCTATCACATGCAGATTTTTTACATCAAAACTAAGATTTTTCTTAGTTTTTTCTTATTTTTGTTGATTTTTTCACAATGTTTCTATAAAATAGAAGAATAGAAAGGTTGTGATTTTGTGAAAGATAAACAGTCTGCTATTCCAAAAGCTACAGCGAAAAGACTCTCTCTCTACTATCGAATTTTTAAGAGATTTCATGCAGAAAAGATTGAACGTGCCAACTCTAAGCAAATTGCAGAGGCTATCGGTATTGATTCAGCAACCGTACGTCGTGATTTTTCCTATTTTGGTGAACTTGGTCGTCGTGGCTTTGGCTATGATGTCAAAAAACTCATGACGTTTTTTGCCGATTTGCTCAATGATAACTCTATTACCAATGTCATGCTGGTTGGTATTGGAAATATGGGGCATGCCCTTCTCCACTACCGTTTCCATGAGCGTAACAAGATGAAGATTATCATGGCCTTTGACCTTGATGACCATCCTGAAGTCGGTAGCCAAACTCCTGATGGGATTCCAATTTACGGAATTTCTCAAATCAAGGATAAAATCAAGGATGCTGATGTGAAGACTGCTATCCTGACCGTTCCCAGCGTTAAGTCACAAGAAGTTGCCAATCTCTTGGTTGATGCTGGCGTGAAAGGAATTCTTAGTTTTTCACCAGTCCATCTGCATTTACCAAAAGATGTGGTCGTTCAGTATGTCGATTTGACAAGTGAACTCCAAACCCTCCTCTATTTCATGCGAAAAGAGGATTAGAAAGCGAAAATCATTTTATGAAAAAACCAGTTATAGGGATTACAGGAAACGAAAAAACTCATCCAGATGATGACATCATGATGAGCTACGCAGCAAAAGGCTTTGTTGAAGGCGTTAAAGACGCTGGAGGGATTCCCATCATCCTACCGATTGGTAATCAAGAAATGGCCTGCCACTATATCAGTATGATTGACAAGCTCATCTTGACAGGTGGGCAAAATGTTGATCCAAAATTCTATGGTGAACCAAAAACCATTGATAGCGATGACTACCACCTTCAAAGAGATATCTTCGAACTGGCCCTCATCAAGGAAGCTATTAAACAGAAAAAGCCAATTTTTTCTGTCTGCCGTGGAACACAACTCTTTAACGTTGCCATGGGTGGAACTTTGTATCAAGATATCGAAGATCACTGGCAGGATTGTTCCGCCGAGTACACAACCCAACGCTTAGTGACAGAACCAAATACCGTTCTCCGAGAAATCTATGGAGAAATCTCCCATATCAACTCCTTCCACCATCAGAGTATTAAGGATTTAGCACCTAACTTAAAGATTGCAGCTCATGATCCTAAAGATGGTATCATTGAGGCTGTCATGAGTACGGATGATGTCGCCTTTCTCGGTGTCCAATGGCATCCAGAGTTTCTTTTTGAAAATCGTCCCAAAGATAAAAACCTCTTTGACTATGTCGTTAATGAACTTTAGATTAAATCTGTCTTTTCACGATAGCTAAAATAACTGGAGTGAGAGACAATCAAATGGTCCAAGAGGACAATTCCCATCAGGTCACAGGCTTCTTTAACAAGTTTAGTGACATGATCATCATTTCGGCTAGGGGCTACCGCTCCCGAAGGATGATTATGAACCAATATGAGTGAAGTCGCCATATGCTTGATAGCATAGTGAAGAATCTCACGTGGTTCAGCAATACTACGAGTTGCAGAACCGATAAAAATGGTCTGTTGATGGATGATTTGATTTTGAGTATTGAGATAGAGCGCCACCAGGTGCTCTTGTTTTTTGTCCCCCAATTCCTGCTGCATCTTCTTGGCCAACTTTTGGCTACTGAGAATACTTTCCATCTCAAAGGTCTCATGCTTGTGAATACGATGCCCCAGTTCAATCATTGCTTGTAATTCTATGGCCTTAACGCGCCCGATACCAGATAGGCTCTGCAATTCCTGCAGGGTCATTTTTTTCAAATCCGTTAGGTTTGAAAGATTGTTCAAGACTTTCTGGGCAATTTCAAAAACGCTAGCTTGACGTGTTCCTGTCCTGAGTAAAATAGCTAGCAACTCTTGGTTACTGAGTGCTTCAACTCCTTCTTTGGCCAGTCTTTCTCTTGGCAGCAGTGAATCTTCTTGGAATGAAATACTGTACATAAAAATCCTCCTCACTTTATTATTCGTGAGAAGGATGGAAAATTAGATTTTTTTCTCAATTGGAGCCACACTGGCTAAAAGTTTTTTCAAACCTACTTCTGGGAAATTGATTTTTAATTCCTGAGTAGCTCCGTTACCTGAAACTTCCAGAACAGTTCCCTCTCCCCACTTCTTGTGGAGGGCAATGTCACCAATGGACCAACTTGCCTCATTAGAAGATGATTTTGCACCAGCTGTAAATTGACCAAATGGGAGACCGCTTGACTGGATAGTTTTTGGAGCTGCACTGCGTTTACTGTCTTGGAGTGCCTGCGCCAAACTCATACCTTGACCGAAGGCAACCCCACCACTGCTATAAGATGCCTTAAAGCTTGAATTTGAAGGACGAGCCAGACCTTGATACTCAAGCAAGTCTGAACTGATTTCGTTAATAAATCGGGTCGGACGGTTGTAGTTGGTACGACCAAAAAGCAGGCGCGAGTTGGCATTGGTCAGATAGAGAATTTTCTCTGCACGCGTAATACCTACATAGGCAAGACGACGCTCTTCTTCTAATTCATCTTGATCTTCAGCCGCACGGCTAAGCGGAAAGACATTTTCTTCCATACCAATCAAAAATACAACTGGAAACTCAAGACCCTTAGCAGCATGCAGGGTCATCAAGGTCACTTCTGATGTCTCCTGACTACCTGAATCTGTATCCGCAATCAAGGCCAAGTCATTTAAGAAACGACTCAGTTTGTCCAAACCAGTTTCATCTTCGGGCACATCAGAGGTGTCATCAAAGTTTTTCGTCACAGAGAGGAACTCTTCGATATTTTCAACCCGAGCCTTGCTTTCTAGAGTCGCTTGGACATTAAGAATATCTACATAACCTGTTTTTTCTAGAACCGCCTCAACCAACTCAGTGATACTTAATTGGTCCAGTTGCTCCCGCAAATCCAGAACCATATTGGCAAAATCCCAAATTGACTGGGCTGCTTTACCCTTGATACCAGATAACATGATATTAGCTGAAGCATCTAGCATGGACATGTTTTGCATATTGGCAAAATCACGGATTTTCTCAACAGTACCTGGGCCAATTCCACGTTTAGGCTCGTTGATAATACGCTCAAAACTGATATTGTCACTCAAATTAGCAATGAGGTTGAGATAAGCAATAATATCACGGATTTCCTTACGGCTGTAGAACTTGGTCCCGCCGACCATTGTATAAGGAATATTGGACTTGAGCAGGGCTTCCTCAATAGTACGAGACTGCGCATTAGTACGATAGAGAACTGCAAAATCCTTGTGAAGGAAGTTTTGACTGCGACTAAGTTCATCGATGGTTCTAGCTACAAATACAGCCTCATCTAGCTCATCATTGGCACGATAGTAAACGATTTGCTCCCCATCAGCATTTTGGGTCCAGAGATTCTTAGGACGGCGGTTTTTATTGTTTTTAATGACCTCGTTGGCAGCTTGGAGAATAGTTTTGGTTGAACGGTAATTCTCCTCCAACAAAACAACCTTGGCTTGGGGATAATCTTTCTCAAAATCCAAAATATTCTGCATATCAGCACCACGCCAACCGTAGATAGACTGGTCAGCATCCCCAACCACACAGATATTTTTAAAACGGGAAGCCAAGAGTTTGACCAATTGGTACTGGGCATGGTTGGTATCTTGGTATTCATCAACATGGATGTATTGAAACTTCTGCTGGTAGTAGGTCAAAACATCAGGATTCTGATCAAAGAGACGCAGGGTCAGCATAATCAAATCATCAAAGTCAACCGACTCCGACTGACGCAGTTCTTTTTGGTAAGCAGTGTAACACTGGGCCACGATTTGCGTGTACATATCTCCAGCTTGGGCAGCATAAGCCACATCATCAATCAGATCATTCTTAGCATTGGAAATAGTTCCTAAGATGCTCCGTTCATTCCATTTTTTCGGATCCAAGTTTAACTGCTTAAGAATACGTTTCATAAGAGTTCGCTGTTCACCAGGATCGACAATTGTAAAATTACGGTTGTAGCCAATATGGTCCGCATCGCGACGCAAAATACGAACACACATGGAGTGGAAGGTCGCAATCAGACAGTCCTGAGTAGCTGGATTGAGGCTATAAGCACGCTCTTTCATCTCACGCGCAGCCTTGTTAGTAAAGGTAATGGCCAAGATATTCCACGGATTGACCAGCTTTTCATCAATCAGATAAGCAATGCGGTGGGTCAAAACTCGGGTCTTTCCAGAACCAGCCCCCGCCATAATCAACAAGGGACCTTCTGTCGTTTGCACCGCCTCAGCCTGACGGTCATTCATTCCATTTAATAATGCGTTCATCTTCTCTTCCTTACTCTTGAAGTCAATATTTCTATTATATCAGAAATCAGGAAAAATAGAAATTTTACAGAGACTAGACAAATAGCAAAATCCCATCCGAATATAGATGGGACTTCTCACAATACTTAACGTGATTATCTAGTTGAATTATTTAAATTATAAAGAACCTCTAGTAAAGGTGTAGTATTCCAAGTATAAAAATAGTTATTTTTTTCTTCAATCCATCTACTAAAGTAATTTGGAAATTCACTTTTGAACTTACTTTCTAATTCATCAATCGTTTTAATACCTAATTGTTCACAATAATTGACAATTTTAGAAATTCTATCATCTTTAAATTTTCCACCAGGATACCTAATTTCTATATTATGTTGATCATAATTTTCTTCAATAAAGTTGATATAAGATTCACTTTCTAATAAGGCTGAAATACTTATAGAATCAATTTTTATACTTTTAGAATTCTCTTTGAATCCTTCTTCAACTCTATTAGTATATTCCTTTTCATATCGTTTAATTTCCATGAATTCATCGTCAGCTAACTCAATTAAACCAGCTAATCTTGAAAATCTTCTTCTAATTTTTTCAGGAACATCTTGATCAGATTTATATCCAAAGTCATGTTCTATCTCCGCCCAAGCATGCTGCAAAATAGTCCTTATCTGAACTTCAAATTTTAATTCTTTATAATTAATATTTTCAGTTAATCCTGCTCTACTTCCTCCTAATTTTAAAATATAGTGTAAAGATACATAGCCAAATTTAGTAGGATCTTGAGTTTTTCGTTTATCAATAGAATTGTCCTGATCTAAATCAAATTCCTCTTCAAGTAAAGAAGCAATTTTATCTACATCGTCCGAAAAATATGTGATAATTCTAATTCCACAAATATCAGTTATTTCTGACAAACTGGAATATTTATAGTCTTTAGTTTCAATTTTTTTGCTTAAACTTTCTCTATCTTTAATCCTTCCTTTAATTTCATGAATTTGTATTTTTTCATTTTCCATAAGACTTTTAATTGTGGCTTCAATATATTCTAAAAGTCTCTCGTAATTATTTTTAGTTGAATCAAATTGTGACAATATTTCTTTCAAATTTTTTTCCATAATTCTATATCTCTCAATATACTAGAACAAACCTAGAACTGTTCCATCACTTTCAACATCCATGTTGAGGGCTGCTGGTCGTTTTGGAAGGCCTGGCATGGTCATGACATCACCAGTTAAGGCAACGATAAAGCCTGCACCTAATTTTGGCACCAATTCGCGAATGGTAATTTCAAAGTTTTCTGGTGCTCCAAGTGCATTTGGATTGTCTGAGAAACTATACTGGGTCTTAGCCATACAGATTGGCAATTTGTCCCAACCGTTTTGAACGATTTGAGCGATTTGTGTTTGAGCTTTCTTCTCAAAGTTCACTTTGCTACCACGGTAGATTTCAGTAACAATCTTTTCAATCTTTTCTTGGACAGAAAGGTCATTGTCATACAAACGTTTATAGTTAGATGGGTTTTCAGCGATAGTCTTTATAACTGTTTCGGCAAGTGCTACTCCACCTTCTGCACCATCAGCCCAGACACTTGCTAGTTCAACTGGTACATCGATTGAGGCACAAAGTTCTTTCAATGCTGCGATTTCTGCTTCAGTATCAGAGACAAATTCATTGATTGCTACAACTGCAGGTACACCAAATTTACGGATATTTTCAACGTGGCGTTTCAAGTTAGCAAAACCGGCACGAACAGCTTCTACGTTTTCTTCTGTCAAAGCGTCTTTAGCCACTCCACCATTCATCTTAAGGGCACGAAGGGTTGCAACAATAACTACTGCATCTGGAGATGTTGGCAAGTTTGGTGTCTTAATATCAAGGAATTTCTCAGCACCAAGGTCTGCACCAAAACCAGCTTCAGTAACTGTGTAATCAGCCAAGTGAAGAGCTGTTGTAGTTGCCAAGACAGAGTTACATCCGTGAGCAATATTGGCAAATGGACCACCGTGTACAAAGGCAGGTGTACCGTAAATTGTCTGAACCAAGTTTGGCTTAATAGCATCCTTCAAAATCAATGCTAAGGCACCCTCGACCTGCAAATCACCTACAGAAACAGGGGTACGATCATAGCGATAACCGATAACAATATTAGCCAAACGGCGTTTCAAGTCCTCGATGTCTGTTGCCAAGCAAAGAATCGCCATGATTTCGGAAGCGACGGTAATGTCAAAGCCATCCTCACGAGGAATACCGTTTAGAGGACCACCAAGTCCAACGGTCACATGACGAAGTGCACGATCATTCAAGTCCACAACACGTTTCCAAAGGATACGACGTTGGTCAATTCCCAACTCATTCCCTTGGTGCAAGTGGTTGTCAATCAAGGCAGAAAGAGCATTATTAGCAGTCGTAATGGCATGCATGTCTCCAGTGAAGTGAAGGTTGATGTCTTCCATTGGCAGAACTTGAGCGTAACCACCACCAGCGGCACCACCCTTGATACCCATTACTGGACCAAGAGATGGTTCGCGAATAGCAATCATGGTTTTCTTACCAATCTTGTTCAAGGCGTCCGCAAGACCAATAGTAATAGTTGATTTTCCTTCACCTGCTGGCGTTGGGTTGATGGCAGTAACCAAAATCAATTTCCCAACTGGATTGCTCTCAACTGCACGAATTTTATCAAAGCTGAGCTTAGCCTTGTACTTTCCATACAACTCCAAATCATCGTAAGAAATACCAAGTTTCTCTACAACATCAACGATTGGCTTCAACTCAATACTCTGTGCGATTTCAATATCTGTTTTCATTCAAAACTCCTCTAACCTCTTATATGATAATTCATTATAACACAAAACAAGATTTTTAACATCCCAAAACTCTCTAAACGTTCGTAAATATCCCTGTTTTTAAGGTTTTTAGAGCCCTTTCTTAAATTTTATATGCCTTTATAGTTTGAAACTATATAATAATGAAAAAATAATTTAGTCAAGAAAATAGCTGTCAATTTCAGATAAATTATGTAAAATTCTTGTGTTTTCAATTTCTAATTTTTCTGCCAACTCAATAGAATATTCAAAACTAAGTTTAGTATTTAACGATAAATCAAACGAATAATCTTGTAATTTACCCAATTTTTTATATTTTTCTATTATTTCGTTATAAATACCAAGATAATGTCTATCTAAAATTTTTATGTAATTATTCAGATTTTCCTGGTAGTCTTGAATGATTTTTTGTTCGCTATCATTTAATATTCCCTTCCCTATTTCCCAAATGAGTGAGCTGGCCATTGAACCCACAATAGAACCCAGAACTGGTATAGGAATCATTGCTTGACCAATACAAGCACCAATTGTTGCAAAGGAAGCATCCATTACATTTAATGTCAAAAGATTCATAAATTCATCTTGGGTTATTTCTGTAGATCTATACTTTAGAACAATATCTATCATTCCATAAGTTGCCATAACTAAAGCACTAGCATTTGGGGCACTAATCCCCAAGACGTTTGTTAATCCATAAATAGAATAACCAGATATTGCACCCTTTACAACTCCTTCAGCTGTATTCAATCCACAATCTAACCAATCTGATTGTTCGAATTCGAAAATATTTTTTCCTTCTTTAAATTTTCCATACACACTCGACATCAAAGCTAAACCACCCTGTAAAAAAGCGGCGTTCCTTGCAACCTTGTTAGCTTCTTTTAAATTTGGCAATGCATGTTTTTGGGCTACTAATCTTTTTTTATTTAATTCTTGTTGTTTCAGTCTGACCGTTTTATAAATATTTTTCTGTTCAGAATCCAATAGAGAGTTAATTGAATTCTTTTGAGCGTCTTTATAATCTAGAGCTGAGGATTTCATCCAAGATTTGTATGAAGTAAGTCCCTTGCTTTCAGTGATATCATTAATCATTTGGCGTATATCCGTAATTTGTTTAATGGACAATCTCTTGCCATTAAATTCAACTTCTTTTGCTCCTGCCATTATTTTTTCAAATACTTGAACGTGATCTTTTGGAAACATCATTTTCATTTTTGTATTGTAAAAAAATGATTGTTCTAATTCATCACGTAAATTATTATAAAACTTCATTTGAATAGTATTTCTACCAATTAATAAATCGGCTGGTCCATTGTCATTCAATACTTTAACTATTGGTTTTAATCCCTCAATTGCTCTCCTTGCATTTACAATTCCTGCTTCTGCAAACTCTGCTATAAAACCATGTACTCCACGATCACCGCCACGATTTTTAACAATAACATCTTCTATATTATCTTTAGCATAATCTAAAATTTTAGAGGCATTATCCTTGTTTAAGATGACATTGCGAGCTTCATCTTCTATCATTTTCATAGCAATTTGTAAGTCTTGAATTCTTAAGTTATTTAAGCAATTGACATATGCTCCAATACCTTGGTTAAATGCTTGATTAAAAATTTGATTAACCATTTATTTTAATTTCCTTATTTATCATAGCTGTTAGTGATAATGTTGAATTCACTAAATTACCTGCTTTATATTTTTCATCTTCAGTAAATAAGCTATAGTCCATTCCAGTTAAAGATAAATTGGCTAAATAAATTCCTTCTGTTTGTTTTTCAGTTAATTCTATTAATTCCGTAACTTCTATTACTTTTTCTTTAAGTTGTCTAGCCAACAATTCTACCTTTTTCTGTTCCTCTATAGCCTCTCTTGCAACTTCTTCATTTTTCCTATTAGCTACTACACCAGCGCCTACAGAAGCGGTCAACATAACGCCTGCAATTCCCCAACCGACAGGACCAGCCAAAGCTAAAAATGCGTTACCTGCTGCCACTCCACCGCCACCAGTTGCTACACTTCCACCACCTAACCAAGCCAGAGCGGCGCTATTTGCTGCAGCACCTGTCAAACTTGATATCGCAGTACCTGTTGATGCAACACCAAATGTAGTTGCAACACCCATAGCGGCAGTAGGCCCTAAAGTTGCAACTGTTACTCCTAATGCACTAAGAGAAGCCGTAGCCGCTGTACTACCACTTGCTAATTCAGCTTCCTTAATTGACTGTGAAATAGCAATTTGCTTATCTTCAAAATTCTGAATTTCAACATCAATTTCTTCTAATTTTGTTTCAAACTCTTTTGGCTTATTTGCTAGCTTACTAATTCTTTCTTCAATAATTTTTACAACTTTGACTGCTTTTTCCCTAACCTGATAGAGTTCTGTTGATTTATTAGCTAAATTATCAGCTTCATCGTTATACAATCTTATAGATTCTTTATATCCCTCGACAGCTTCTTGTCTAAGTTTAGAATTAAAGAGGTCAACAGCATCAATTTGTTCTTTCGTATTATTCGCTATTTTACCTGCTTCATTAAAAGTTTCCGATGAAGCTTTAGTTACATGTTCTACCACATCACTAGCTACCCCAATAGCTTTTTCAGAAACATCTGTGATAACATCGCCAACCTGACTTGAAACATCTTCTATAACTTTTACAGACTCTGTAATAGCTTCTCCAGTAAATTTACCTGCTTCATTTAATACTTTACTGGTAGCGGATCCAGCATCATTCAATACCTTACTAGCTTCTTTTGTAAAATTGTCAGCAAATTTAAAAAAATTCATTCAGCATTCTCCTTATTGCATATATTTCTATTATCCTATAAACAGGAGAGATTGTCAAAATCGACCATATATTAATTTACTCAATTTTTATCACTTTCATTTTACTTACCGTTTATTTTTGTGTACAATAGTGCTATGAAAATTTTAGTTACATCGGGCGGTACCAGTGAAGCTATCGATAGCGTCCGCTCTATCACTAACCATTCTACAGGTCGCTTGGGGAAAATCATCACAGAAACCTTGCTTGCTGCAGGGCATGAAGTTTGTTTAATGACGACAAAACGAGCTCTGAAGCCAGAAACCCATCCCAACCTAAGCATTCGAGAAATTAACAATACCAACGACCTTCTTCTTGAAATGCAAGAACGTGTTAAGGAATATCAGGTTTTGATTCACTCAATGGCGGTGTCTGACTACACTCCTGTTTATATGACGGGGCTTGAGGAGGTTCAGGCTAGCTCTAATCTAGAAGAATTTTTAAGCAAGCAGAATCATCAAGCTAAGATTTCTTCAACTGATGAGGTTCAGGTTTTATTCCTGAAAAAAACACCAAAAATCATCTCTTTAGTCAAGGAGTGGAATCCAGCTATTCATCTGATTGGCTTTAAGCTACTGGTTGATGTTACCGAAGACCATCTGGTTGACATTGCTAGAAAAAGTCTTATCAAGAACCAAGCAGACTTGATTATCGCAAATGACCTGACTCAAATTTCAGCAAACCAGCACAGAGCTATCTTTGTTGAAAAAGATCAGCTTCAAACAGTCCAGACTAAAGAAGAAATTGCAAAACTCCTCCTTGAAAAAATTCAAGCCTATCATTCTTAGAAAGGAAAGCTATGGCAAACATTCTCTTGGCTGTAACGGGCTCAATCGCCTCTTATAAGTCGGCAGATTTAGTCAGTTCTCTAAAAAAACAAGGCCATCAAGTCACTGTTTTAATGACTCAGGCTGCTACAGAGTTTATCCAACCTTTGACACTACAGGTACTCTCACAGAATCCTGTCCACTTGGATGTCATGAAGGAACCCTATCCTGAACAGGTTAATCATATCGAACTTGGTAAAGAAACTGATTTATTTATCGTGGTACCTGCAACAGCTAACACTATTGCAAAACTAGTCCACGGCTTTGCGGACAACATGGTAACCAGTACAGCTCTAGCCCTGCCCAGTCATATTCCCAAACTCATCGCACCAGCAATGAATACAAAAATGTATGACCATCCGGCAACTCAGACTAATCTGAAAACATTAGAAACATACGGCTATCAGCTGATTGCTCCTAAGAAATCCCTACTAGCTTGTGGAGACCATGGACGAGGAGCTTTAGCTGACCTCACAATTATTTTAGAAAGAATAAAGGAAACTCTCGATGAAAAAACGATCTAATATTGCACCTATTGCTATCTTTTTTGCAACCATGCTCGTGATACACTTTCTGAGCTCGCTTGCCTTTAACCTTTTTCCATTTCCAATCAAACCGACCATTGTTCATATTCCTGTCATTATTGCCAGCATTATCTATGGTCCACGAGTTGGGGTTACACTTGGATTTTTGATGGGACTTCTTAGCTTGACAGTTAATACGATTACAATTCTACCGACAAGCTACCTCTTCTCACCATTCGTCCCAAACGGTAACATTTACTCAGCTATCATTGCCATCGTCCCACGTATTTTGATTGGTTTAACTCCGTATCTAGTCTATAAACTGATGAAAAACAAAACTGGTCTGATTTTAGCTGGTGCCCTTGGTTCACTTACCAACACAGTCTTTGTACTTGGTGGAATTTTCTACCTTTTTGGAAATGTTTTTGATGGTAATATCCAAAAACTCCTAGCAACTGTTATCTCAACAAATTCGATTGCAGAATTAGTCATTTCCGCAGTTCTAACCCTAGCCATTGTTCCAAGACTACAAACCTTGAAGAAATAAAAATAATCTCCGCTTTCAAACTTGAAGGTGGAGATTTTGCTCTATATCGTTACTATTATTAGTGAAATCTTTACCAATATTTAATTTAAAATGGCCTATAAACTCAAGTAAATCCTTGCTTTATTGTCTTGTTTATTGTACTATACTAGTGTATATACAGACAAAAAGGAGATTCTTATGAACACACGGAAAAAGACACAATTTATGACAATGACTGCCCTCTTAACGGCTATTGCAATTTTGATTCCAATTGTTATGCCTTTCAAGATTGTCATTCCACCTGCTTCCTATACTTTAGGAAGCCACATCGCTATTTTTATTGCCATGTTCTTATCGCCCTTGATGGCTGTTTTTGTCATCCTAGCTTCTAGTTTCGGATTTTTGATGGCTGGCTATCCCATGGTTATCGTTTTTCGAGCTTTTTCCCATATCTTTTTTGGGACTTTGGGGGCTCTTTACCTACAAAAATTCCCCGATACCCTAGATAAACCAAAAGCTTCCTGGATTTTCAACTTTGTGTTAGCTCTTGTCCATGCCCTTGCTGAAGTATTAGCTTGTGTCGTTTTTTATGCAACTTCCGGTACCAATGTAGAAAATATGTTTTATGTTCTATTTGTACTAGTTGGATTTGGCACAATTATCCATAGTATGGTAGACTATACATTAGCACTAGCTGTCTATAAAGTGCTTCGAAAACGCCGTTAAAAAGGAAAAGCTATGACAAAAGATCGCAAACATGCTCTGCTCCAACTCTTGAAAGAAGCTCCTAAAGCCCTTAATGGCCAAAGTTTGGCGGAACATTTTCATGTCACACGTCAGGTCATTGTACAGGACATCGCAATTTTAAGAGCCGATGGCGCTCCTATCCTATCCACCAATCGTGGCTACATCTATAAGCAAATTGAAACCAATCCTTATGTTCACAAACTTTTCAAAGTGAAACATGAAGTTGAAGAAATCGGTCAAGAACTCTTTGCTATCGTTGATAATGGTGGACGTGTTCAAAATACCTTGATTGACCATCCCGTCTATGGAGAAATTGAAACCTTACTTAAACTGTCTTGTCGCAGAGATGTGCAACATTTTCTAGAGCAAGTCGAACATTCAGATTTTAGACCTCTGTCTGAATTGACAGATGGTATCCATTACCACCTAGTCGAAGCCGAAACACAACAAGACCTCCACTATATCGAGGAGGCCTTGGATCAGCTCGGTTATTTAGTAAAGGATTAGAAAATTTTCTTTTCCCAATCGTCTTCTATACGATGACGGTAGAAAAACTCTGATTTGTCAGGAGCTTCCATCATCTCCATCAAGGGTAACATATCATAGGCCAGATCCAAGTTTGGAATCTGGTCTTTTTGCACCCAAGAAACTTCTCCAAATCCAAAAGATTGAGATGTATATATAGAATCCGCTATAGCAGGCTCTAAAGACTATCCGCTTGATTTTATATTGAAAAGCTTCTCCTTAATTTTTCACAATTTCGTTCCCTTAATTTTACTTTCGAGCAATAAACATACCATATTCTTTAGGAATAATTAACTCACCTTTATAAAAATGTACTTCTAATCTTTTACGAATGACTTTTTCTTCTAGCGAACCTATTTCTGAAATTCCTTTAAAGGATTGGATGTATTTAACTAGATCATCTATGCTAGTTACCTGTAACTCATCATCATAGAGTAATGTATCGACAGAGTTAAAATACCTACTCAGGTACCTTTTGCCATTTTGTAAAGTAAACGTTTTATTTTCCAAATCTTGATTAACATCATCTTTAAATAAACTTGACAAATAATCTACAACTCCATTTTCACCAAATGTAGCACAGTAAAAAATTCCTCCTGTTTTTAAGACTCTATTCACCTCAGAAAGAGCTTTAGGAATATCATTGACATGATGTAGAAGCATATTAGCAATAACAATATCAAACGTTTCATCCTCAAAAGAAATCTTTTGAATATCCATTATTTCATAGTTAACATTGTCTCTATTTCCAATCACTGACCTCGTTGTTCTCACCATATCTTTAGAAAAATCTGTAATAACCAACTGCTTCATTTTATCTATAGAATCACTATTACTTTTCCACAGTTCTCCTGTACCACATCCCAATTCTAGAACCTTTACTTCATTAGTGATTTGGTAGTTGGAAAATATCCAATTGTTAAATCCTAATTTATTTTTTGAATAGTTCTTATGCAATTCTACTCGAATATCAAGATTATCATGACTTTTATATTGTTCAATTACTTTATCATCCATTTTCTGATACTTCCTTTCATATTTTAAGATTATACCATAAAACAAAACACTCTCCGATTTCAACATTGAAGGTGGAGATTGTTCAAAATATAGATCGAAAAGAATAATAAGAAATTTAGAGATATTCAGTTGACTTACACCACCATACTTAGCCTATATTTCAGTACCTTACTTTAAAAGATAACACCTATCGACTAATCATAGAACTAAAAAGTTTCTTTCTCCCAGCCATCATCTGTACGGTGGCGGTAGAAAAATTCAGATTTGTCAGGAGCTTCCATCATCTCCATCAAGGGTAACATATCATAGGCCAGATCCAAGTTTGGAATCTGGTCTTTTTTCACCCAAGAAACTTCTCCTTCATCTGAAGAGCGAAGGCTACCAGAGAACTCAGTCGCCTTGTAACAAATGACAATATAGCGCCCACCTGTATCCAGAGGCCAATTTTTAATGCCGACAAGTTGAGGATTTTGGATAGTCAACCCTGTTTCTTCATAGATTTCACGAATGACAGACTCCGCAAAAGCCTCACCATTTTCAACATGACCTCCAGGAAAGGCATAACCAGACCAGCGATTAGTTTCAGGAGAGCGATACTGCATAACCACGCGCTGGGTTTCAAGATCTTCAATCAGACAAATGTTTGTTAAAATCGTTAATTGGGAACGGGACATAAATTTACTCGCTTTCTAAGTTATTAAAACATATCTTCGTTATATTTTACTTCGGACTTCATGATAAAGGGATTGAGCAATTCATTTTAATCTCACTAAATTCTCTAAAACACCTTCTGCTTTAAGTTATCATCAACTCAACGATAAGGAATTTTCGAACTTTCTATCTCTATATCAGGATTAGCAAGTTTGAGATAAGGAGCAATATAATCTGCATCCGTAACCTTTGGTCCTAGAATAACTTTTGAGTATTTCAAAGGAAGTAAATTGATGTATACAAATAAATCATATCTGCCATTGTCTTTCGAACTTAATACAATATACTTTCTAAAATCTTTATAGTTAACTTTATCAAAAACTTCTAACCCAATTTCTTCTTTCTTAAAGTACTTCTCATTTGATGAATCATTAGCATCTCTTTTAATAATATTTTGTATAGCTGTATCATCTAAATTAATTAAAATGCGATACTCTATTTCATACTCATAGTCTTTAACTTTGAAAAGGTAAGAAATCTTCTTCAATTTCTCAGCAAAACTTATCAATTCTTTTTCAGCTTCCAGCTCTTGCAATTTTTCAAATAGCTGTTTTAAATTATCAAGAGATTTACCAACATCTGTTTCTTCTTTATTCTCGGACATTAAATCTAAATAATGAACTTTAACAAACTCTATCGATTTATGAGCAACTATATCTTCAAGATAAGACAGATCATATTCAAGAAATGCTCCCTGAGATGAATCAGCATATTCCTTCCACATAGGTAAACTATCAGATACCGTGGTTAGAGAAGATATAAAAACATTGGAAGTTTGATATTGTTTGAAAAACGTATTATCTATACCCAAATAATCATATATTACTCTTCCTTCCATCGGGTCATTTAACTGTTTTAGATTAGTCAGTCGTAAAAATGGAGGTTGAGTTTCAGAATTGTTTTCATTTTTCCAGTCTGCTTTTATAAGAAAATTTGTTAAAGTATCAATCTTAGTATAATGTCCAAAAGAACCTATTTTTTTCAACTCTTCAGCGTCAACAGTTAATTTAGAACGTATATAGGAGATAACATTATCTGCTTGTTTTAAAAGTTGCTTAGCATCTAACGAGGAGATTGATTCTGAATAACTTTTCTCATTCGAGTAAGCATTATCATACTTCTCAATTAACTTAATTGCTTGATCTCGAATTATATCAGAATTATTTTCTTCTGCTATCTTTCGAACAACATCAATCGAATCATTAATTACAACATCAAAGTGTCTTGACACAAAATCTAGATAGTCATCAATATCTTCAGCTTGTGGATTATCAATAAAATATTTATTTATTATCTTTAAGTGCTCAAATTGAAAAATTGAAACAAGCTCATCTAATCTAAAATACCAATATCTAGTATAATTAAAATCAATATTTTCAAAATCAATATTTTCAAAATCAATATTTTCAAATATAAAGTTGATGAACGGTTCTAATTCACTTTTAAAATAGTTCCTTCTTTCTTCTGGTAAACTTTTCTGTCTAAATAGTGGAACAAAAACTGAAAGCAAATCCGAATAAATCATTTTACTATTCTCTAGATTATCTTTTAATACTAAATCAATAATTTTAAAGAAATAACTCTCATTTTCAAACAATATAGAATATTCTTCATATTCTTTTGGTTCAAATAAATAATAATAAAGAGAATCTAAATACCTAAAGCATACACTCCAACTATATACTTGTGAATTATTTGATAGTATTTTATTTATGGACTCTAAAATCTTTTTTTGGATAATTTTATCAATCTTCTCTTCAAAATCACTAAAAATATAAAGAACAAGTTCAACACATTTCAATTGTTCTTCTTCAGATAATTTTAAATATTGATTTATAAAATTTTCAAGTTCGGATTTCAGTTTTTCTTCATTCAAGGAATCAAAATGATCTTCTAATTCAGATTTACTAAATTTACCTGTAAAATAATTTAACTTTTCCATTTTGTCTCCTTCCAAAACCTACCCCAACGCCTTGACTTCCAGCATCATATCACGAATCTGAGCTGCGAGTTCAAAGTCAAGCACTTCTACGGCTTCTTGCATTTGTTTCTCTAGTTTCTTGACTAGTTCTTTGCGTTCTTGTTTGTTTAGGCTATTGATATCGATTTCCTTGTCTTCTTCCTTAGCAACTGCCTTGGTCACAGCAATCAGGTTACGGATTTCTTTCTTAATGGTTTGTGGCACGATACCATGTTCTTCATTATAAGCCATCTGGATTTTGCGACGACGGGCAGTTTCATCGATAGCACGTTGCATAGACTGGGTAACCGTGTCCGCATACATGATAACATGACCTTCACTGTTACGGGCGGCACGCCCAATGGTCTGGATGAGTCCACGCTCGTTACGAAGGAAACCTTCCTTGTCAGCATCGAGAATGGCAACTAAACTTACCTCAGGAACGTCAATTCCTTCACGGAGCAGGTTGATTCCGACCAAGACATCAAAGATACCCAAGCGCAGGTCACGGATAATCTCCGTTCGCTCTAAAGTCTTGATATCCGAGTGCATGTACTTGACCTTAATGCCCATTTCCTTGAAGTAGTCGGTCAAATCTTCTGCCATTTTCTTGGTCAAAGTTGTGATAAAGGTTCGCTCGTTCTTTTCAACACGGGCATTGATTTCACCTAAGAGGTCATCAATCTGTCCCATAGTCGGACGGACTTCCACCTCAGGATCCAAGAGTCCCGTTGGACGAATGATTTGCTCAATCACTGTCTCCGTCTGTTCATTTTCATAGTCACCAGGTGTCGCTGAAACGTAAACAATCTGATGAACGTGACTCTCAAACTCCTCCCGACGGAGAGGACGATTGTCCAGAGCAGACGGTAAACGGAAACCGTAATTTACTAACATTTCCTTACGAGAACGGTCTCCATTGTACATGCCTTTGATTTGCCCCATGGTCATGTGGCTCTCATCAATCATGATCAAGAAATCATCTGGGAAGAAGTCGAGAAGCGTATAAGGAGGCTCCCCTTCGCTACGTCCATCCATGTGGCGAGAATAATTCTCAACCCCGTTGGTATAGCCCATCTCACGCAACATTTCGATATCATACTCTGTCCGCTGTTTCAAACGTTGGGCTTCAAGTAATTTACCTTCCTTCTCAAAGACAGCTAACTGCTCTTCCAATTCGGTCTGAATTTTAGCAATGGCAACTTCCATGTGGTCGTCATTGGTCACAAAGTGAGTAGCTGGGAAAATCGCTAAATGATCCACTTCTCCCAACACCTGACCAGTCAGGGCCTCAACCTCACGAATACGGTCAATTTCGTCTCCAAAAAATTCTACTCGAAAGGCGTGTTCATCACGGGAAGCTGGGAAAATCTCCACTACATCCCCACGCACACGAAATCTTCCCCGTTGGAAATCAATATCATTACGTTCAAACTGGATATCAACCAAATCATTCAAGAGTTTATCACGAGAAATTTCAAGACCTGGACGCAGACTCACAACACTATCAGCGTATTCTTTGGGCGAACCCAGACCATAGATACAAGAAACGGAAGCTACGACGATAACATCATTACGCTCCAGAAGGGCCGAAGTCGCTGAGTGACGAAGTTTGTCAATCTCATCATTGACAGAGCTATCCTTTTCAATATAGGTATCGCTAGAAGGGACATAGGCCTCAGGTTGGTAATAATCATAGTAAGACACAAAGTACTCAACAGCATTTTCAGGGAAAAATTCCTTAAACTCTCCATAGAGCTGACCCGCCAGAGTTTTATTGTGGGCGATAACCAGAGTAGGTTTATTGACTTTGGAAATGACTTGACTCATGGTATAGGTCTTCCCTGTACCAGTCGCCCCCATCAGAATCTGAGCTTTTTCTCCCCCCTCAATGTTATCTACCAGCTGCTCGATAGCTTGTGGTTGGTCTCCTGATGGTTGATATTTTGATACTAGTTTAAATTGATTGTCAGTAATGCGGTTAATCATAAGAATCCTCTCTCCATGTGCTATTCCTATTTTAGCATACTTATAGCATTTTCACGAAGAAAAGGACGGACCGAAGTCACATCCTTTCATTTTCTTTCTTCAATTGATAAGCGAGATAGACAATCAGCAGTAGTAAGACCAGACTTGTCATGATGGAACCCTCAATACCAAAAGATCCACCTGATAGCCAGCCTTGATTGCCTTGTGGTAAAAAGGTCATCAGCGATGTTCCTGACGGCTGACCACTAACTAAAATCCCAAATAGATTTCCCTGAGCAAAATTCCAGGCTCCATGAATACCTGCAACACCCCAAACTGTATCAGTTTTGAGAAGGTAAAGAGCCATGGCAACTCCGAATAAGAAGAGATTTACTAAAGATAGTGGTGTTAGACCAGAATTGCCCATATGAAGCAGGGTAAAGAACAGGCTCGATATAAGAACAGCAAGCTTTAGATTGGTTCTTGAGGCCAATTGAGGAAGGAGCCAAGCACGGGACACCACTTCTTCTGCTGTCCCCTGTAAAATCCAAAACGGAATGGTAAAAATAACAAAGGCAAGCGAATAAGGATTCAAGTGAATGGACTCCAAACGATATTGCCCCAAGGCCACTAAACCTAACAAAGTAAGAAGAAAAAGTGCCAGACCTAGCCCAAATCCTTTAAGAAGATTTCTGAGGAAATTCTCTCTATAAAATCCCAAGGTTCGAATCGGTCTTTTCTCAACTTTTTTAGTCCATCTGAACACAGTGTTGAGTATAAAACCAAAGGCCAGCAATTCTAAAATTAAACGAAAGTCACCTGTTTTATCCGTCAAGCTCTGATGCAATGTCTGCAAGTGGGTTGCAAGATTTTGACCAGCCTCTCCAAAATTTCTAGCAAGTCCGATGAGAGCTAACAAACTAATACCATACAGAGTATAAGCCACAAACTCTCCTATGAAGACAAAAGCAAAGGCTAACAAGGGGCTTGTGTAAATGTTTAAACTCATTTTTGAAGCTTGGAAGTCTTTAAATATTCTTTTGTTCTTCATATTCTTGTCCTCTTTTCTTCTATATATACTATTATTATAGCACTTTTTAATAGCAATTCAAGAAAGAAAAGAAAAAACAATGTTACATTTTCTGACACAGAAATATAAAAATTTGCCTTTTTTTACTTTTTCTGATATAATGGGAAAATATTCGGAAAAGGAGACTAAAAATGAAGAAAAAATTTCTAGCATTTTTGCTAATTTTATTCCCAATTTTCTCATTAAGTATTGCGAAAGCAGAGACGATTAAGATTGTGTCTGATACTGCCTATGCACCTTTTGAGTTTAAAGATTCAGATCAAACTTATAAAGGAATTGATGTTGACATTATTAACAAAGTCGCAGAGATTAAAGGATGGAATATTCAGATGTCCTATCCTGGATTTGATGCAGCGGTCAATGCGGTTCAAGCTGGTCAAGCTGACGCTATCATGGCAGGGATGACAAAGACGAAAGAACGTGAAAAAGTCTTCACCATGTCTGATACTTACTATGATACAAAAGTTGTCATTGCAACTACAAAGGCACACAAAATTAGCAAGTACGACCAATTAACTGGCAAAACTGTTGGTGTTAAAAACGGAACAGCCGCTCAACGTTTCCTTGAAACAATCAAAGATAAATACGGCTTCACTATTAAAACATTTGACACTAGTGATTTGATGAACAACAGCTTGAGTGCTGGTGCCATCGATGCCATGATGGATGACAAACCTGTTATCGAGTATGCCATTAACCAAGGGCAAGACCTCCATATTGAAATGGATGGTGAAGCTGTAGGTAGCTTTGCTTTCGGTGTTAAAAAAGGTAGCAAATACGAGCACCTAGTTACTGAATTTAACCAAGCCTTGGTTGAAATGAAAAAAGATGGTAGTCTTGATAAAATCATCAAGAAATGGACTGCTTCATCATCTTCAGCAGTGCCAACTACAACTACTCTAGCAGGCTTAAAAGCCATTCCTGTTAAAGCTAAATATATCATTGCCAGCGATTCTTCTTTTGCACCTTTTGTTTTCCAAAACTCAAGTAACCAATTTACTGGTATTGATATGGAATTGATTAAGGCAATCGCTAAAGACCAAGGTTTTGAAATTGAAATTACCACCCCTGGTTTTGATGCTGCTATCAGTGCTGTTCAAGCTGGTCAAGCTGATGGTATCATTGCTGGTATGTCTGTCACTGATGCTCGTAAGGCAACTTTTGACTTCTCAGAATCCTACTACACTGCCAATACTATCCTTGGTGTCAAAGAATCAAGCAATATTGCTTCTTATGAAGATTTGAAAGGGAAGACAGTTGGTGTTAAAAACGGAACTGCTTCTCAAACATTCCTAACAGAAAATCAAAACAAATACGGTTACAAAATCAAAACATTTGCTGATGGTTCTTCAATGTATGACAGTTTAAACACTGGTGCCATTGATGCCGTTATGGATGATGAACCTGTTCTCAAATATTCTATCAGCCAAGGACAAAAATTGAAAACTCCAATCGCTGGAACTCCAATCGGTGAAACAGCCTTTGCCGTTAAAAAAGGAGCAAATCCAGAATTGATTGAAATGTTCAACAACGGACTTGCAAACCTTAAAGCAAACGGTGAATTCCAAAAAATTCTTGACAAATACCTAGCTAGCGAATCTTCATCTACTTCAACAAGCACTGTTGATGAGACAACTATCTGGGGCTTGCTTCAAAACAACTACAAACAACTCCTTAGCGGTCTTGGTATCACTCTTGCTCTAGCTCTTATCTCATTTGCTATTGCTATTGTTATCGGGATTATCTTCGGTATGTTTAGCGTTAGCCCCTACAAATCTCTTCGTGTGATTTCTGAGATTTTCGTTGACGTTATCCGTGGTATTCCTTTGATGATTCTTGCAGCCTTCATCTTCTGGGGAATTCCAAACTTCATCGAGTCTATCACAGGCCAACAAAGTCCAATTAACGACTTCGTAGCCGGTACTATTGCTCTATCGCTCAATGCAGCTGCTTATATCGCTGAGATTGTTCGTGGTGGTATTCAAGCCGTTCCAGTTGGTCAAATGGAAGCCAGCCGAAGCTTGGGTATCTCTTATGGAAAAACCATGCGTAAGATTATCTTGCCACAAGCAACTAAATTGATGTTACCAAACTTTGTTAACCAATTCGTTATCGCTCTTAAAGATACAACCATCGTATCTGCTATCGGTTTGGTTGAACTCTTCCAAACTGGTAAGATTATCATCGCCCGTAACTACCAAAGCTTCAAGATGTATGCAATCCTTGCCATCTTCTATCTTGTAATTATCACACTTTTGACTAGACTAGCGAAACGCTTAGAAAAGAGGATTCGTTAATGGCAAAATTAAAAATTGATGTAAATGATTTACACAAAAACTACGGAAAAAATGAAGTCCTAAAAGGAATTACGACTAAATTCTATGAAGGAGATGTTGTTTGTATCATCGGTCCTTCAGGTTCTGGTAAATCGACCTTCCTTCGTAGCCTCAATCTTTTAGAAGAAGTTACGAGCGGTCACATCACTGTGAACGGTTATGACTTAACTGAAAAAACAACCAATGTTGACCACGTCCGTGAAAATATCGGAATGGTTTTCCAACATTTCAACCTCTTCCCACACATGTCTGTATTGGACAACATTACCTTTGCTCCTATTGAGCACAAGTTGATGACTAAGGAAGAAGCTGAGAAATTGGGAATGGAGTTGCTTGACAAGGTTGGGCTAGCAGATAAAGCTAATGCCAACCCAGATAGCCTATCAGGTGGTCAAAAACAACGTGTTGCCATCGCTCGTGGACTAGCAATGAATCCTGATATCATGCTCTTTGATGAACCAACTTCAGCCCTTGACCCTGAGATGGTCGGAGACGTGCTGAACGTTATGAAGGAATTGGCTGAGCAAGGTATGACCATGATTATCGTAACCCATGAGATGGGATTTGCCCGTCAGGTTGCCAACCGCGTTATCTTTACTGCAGACGGTGAATTCCTAGAAGACGGAACACCAGATCAAATTTTTGACAACCCACAACACCCACGTCTGAAAGATTTCTTGGACAAGGTCTTAAACGTCTAAACTCAAACTGTAAGGATTTCCTTGCAGTTTTTTTCTATCTCGTATTGGATTTTTTGATTTTTCGGAAAATTATGTTAGAATTAAGTTTATGAAATGAGGTTTCCTCATACCTAGCAAGACTAGGAATAAAAATAGAAATTAGGTAGCTAGATGTCATCTAAGGTTATTGTTACAATTTTTGGTGCGAGTGGAGACCTGGCTAAACGCAAGCTCTACCCTTCCCTTTTTAGACTATATAAATCCGGCAATCTTTCCAAGCACTTTGCCGTTATTGGAACTGCTCGTCGTCCTTGGAGCAAGGAATATTTTGAATCTGTTGTAGTCGAATCAATCCTTGATTTGGCAGATAGTACTGAACAAGCTCAAGAGTTTGCTAGTCACTTCTACTATCAAAGTCATGATGTCAATGATACAGAACACTACATTGCTTTGCGTCAATTGCAGGCTGAACTAAATGACAAGTACCAAGCTGAACACAACAAGCTCTTCTTCTTATCTATGGCACCTCAGTTCTTTGGAACTATCGCCAAACACCTCAAGTCTGAAAGCATTGTGGACGGTAAAGGTTTTGAGCGCTTAATCGTTGAAAAACCATTTGGTACAGATTACGCAACTGCAAGCAAGTTAAATGACGAGCTCCTAGCAACATTTGACGAAGAACAAATTTTCCGTATTGACCATTATCTTGGTAAGGAAATGATCCAAAGTATCTTTGCAGTTCGCTTTGCAAACTTGATTTTTGAAAACGTTTGGAACAAAGACTTTATCGACAATGTTCAAATTACCTTTGCGGAGCGCTTGGGTGTAGAAGAACGTGGTGGCTACTATGACCAATCTGGTGCCCTCCGTGACATGGTACAAAACCATACACTACAACTTCTTTCTCTCCTTGCCATGGACAAGCCAGCAAGCTTCACAAAAGACGAGATTCGTGCTGAAAAGATTAAGGTCTTTAAAAACCTCTATCATCCAACAGATGAAGAGCTTAAAGAACACTTTATCCGTGGTCAATACCGTTCAGGTAAGATTGATGGCATGAAATACATCTCTTACCGTAGCGAGCCAAATGTAAATCCAGAATCAACAACTGAAACCTTTGCATCTGGTGCTTTCTTTGTAGATAGCGATCGCTTCCGTGGTGTTCCTTTCTTCTTCCGTACTGGTAAACGTCTGACTGAAAAAGGAACTCATGTCAACATCGTCTTTAAACAAATGGATTCTATCTTTGGAGAACCACTTGCTCCAAACATTTTGACCATCTATATCCAACCAACAGAAGGCTTCTCTCTTAGCCTAAATGGGAAGCAAGTAGGAGAAGAATTCAGCTTAGCTCCGAACTCACTTGATTACCGTACAGACGCGACCGCAACTGGTGCTTCTCCAGAACCATACGAGAAATTGATTTATGATGTCCTAAATAATAACTCAACTAACTTTAGCCACTGGGATGAAGTTGGTGCGTCATGGAAATTGATTGACCGTATCGAAGAACTCTGGGCTGAAAATGGTGCCCCACTTCATGACTATAAAGCTGGAAGCATGGGACCTCAAGCTAGCTTTGATCTACTTGAAAAATTCGGTGCCAAATGGACTTGGCAACCAGATATCGCCTATCGTCAAGATGGTCGTTTAGAATAAAAAAATTTCCTGCAAGTTTGTACCTTGCAGGATTTTTGCTTCTGATTAGATTAAGCCTTCCAAGAGACCCTTCATAAAGTTTTCTGAGTTAAACTCTCCAATATCATCGATTTTTTCACCAAATCCAATCAATTTTACAGGAATATTGAGTTCTTCACGGATAGCTAGAACCACACCACCTCGAGCAGTTCCATCAATCTTAGTCAAGACAATTCCAGTTAATGGCGTGATTTTTGAAAATTCTTTGGCCTGTACAAGAGCGTTTTGACCTGTTGATGCATCAAGTGCCAAGAAGGTTTCATGCGGTGCTTCTGGTACAACACGTTTGATGATACGACCAATCTTTTCCAACTCAGCCATAAGGTTATCCTTATTTTGCAGACGACCAGCGGTGTCAATCATAAGAATATCGATACCTTCAGCTACAGCACGTTCCATGCCATCAAAGACTACACTGGCTGGGTCAGCTTTTTCAGGTCCAGTCACAACTGGAACGTCCACACGACGACCCCATTCAGCTAGCTGGGCTACTGCCCCTGCGCGGAAGGTATCTGCCGCAACCAACATGACCTTCTTACCTGCTTGTTTGTAGCGGTGGGCTAGTTTCCCAATAGAAGTTGTTTTCCCAACACCATTAACACCAACAAAGAGCATAACTGTCAAACCCTCTTGGAAGTGGATGCTTTCATCATAGTTGCCATCCTTTTCATAAAGCTCAACCAATTTCTCAATAATGACACGGCGTAGTGCATCAGGTTTTTTGGCGTTTTCAAGCTTGGCTTCGTAGCGTAGTTCCTCAGTTAAATTAGAAGCTACCTGGACACCAACGTCACTCATAATCAGCAGTTCTTCCAATTCCTCGAAGAATTCTTCGTCAACAGAGCGGAAGTTAGCAAAGAAGGCATTCAAACGGGCACCAAATCCTGTACGAGTTTTCTTGAGACTGCGGTCATATTTTTCCTGAACAGTTTCTTCTGCCTGAGACCTTTCTGGTTCAAGCACTTCAGAACTATTTTCTTCTACAATCTCTAGGAGCTCAGTATTCTCTTCCTCTGGGACTTCTTCTGAGTTTGGAAATTCATTGACTTCTTCTTGTTGAACTTCTACAACTGGCTCTAAATTGTTATTTTCTTCAACTGTCTCTTGATTTTCGTCTTCTTCAAACACAGCTTCTTCAGAACTTTCAACTTCTGCTTCTTCATGAGGAACTTCCTCAGCTTCTGTTAAGGCAAGCTCAACATCTTCTGATAGATCAAGATTTTCCAGAGCTTCTTTTACAACTTCTTCGATTTTAGGTTCTTCTTTTTTTCCGAATAGACGGTCAAATAATCCCATATCTTAGTTCTCCTTTAACACGTATTCTTCGATAGCCCAGGCGACAGCCTCTTCATCATTGGTCATTGGTGTCACTACATTTGCTACTGCCTTGACTTCAGGAACAGCATTTTGCATGGCAACACCGAGTCCTGCCCACTCAATCATAGACAAATCATTGGCCTCATCTCCACAGGCCATCACTTGGCTTTGATCGATTCCCAGATGGCTGATTAGTTTGGCTAAACCTGTTGCTTTGTGAACATTCTTTGGTGACCACTCTAGCAACATTTCACGTGATTTAAAGATTTCATATTGGTCAAACAATTCTGGAGAAATCTTCTGAATGGCTGCATCCAAGGGTTCTTGAGCAAAGGCAGTCACGCATTTGTTGTAGGTCATTTGACTAGACAAGTCTGCAAAGTCCACTGGAACAAAGGTCAATGCTGGATTAAATTTGGCATAAAGACTTTCTTGGTCAGATTGGATTTGATAAACAGTTCCTTCTGAAATGGCATCAAGAGGCAGTGATAATTTCTCTGTTTCTTCATACAAGCGTGCTACATCATCATATGAAAAGACTGTCTTATCAAGGATTTCACCTGTATTTTTCTGAACCAAACCACCATTAAAAGTAATCGTATACTCATCTTCATGGCCGTCAGTCCCTAGCTCATGGAGAAAGAAATCCATAGCTTTTAAGGGACGACCAGTTGTCAATACGACCTTGATACCACGATCACGCGCAGTTTTCAAGATTGCCTTGGTACGATCCGTCAGCCTTTTATCAGTAGTCAGCAAGGTCCCATCCAAGTCCAATGCAATCAATTTTATATCTGCCATTATAAGCCCTCCATATAAGCTATAACCGACTGGTCCTTATGGTGACCAATTACTGTCTCTGCTAATTCTAAAATTTCAGGTCGTGCATTTTCAGGAGCTACAGGATGTCCCACAACCTGCATCATGTGCAAATCATTTAGATTGTCTCCAAAAGCCATAACCTGACCCATTTTGATGCCAAGTTTTTTAGCTAATTCAACAATAGCCACACCCTTATCGACATAGTCCAGAACAATATCAATGGATTCAAAGCCAGTTGTCATGGCCTTAACACCAGGCACGTTTTCGTTTACCCAAGCCTCCCCAGCTTCCAGCGTTTCTTCTGTGAAGTTGGTTGTAAATTTGAAAATGTCATCTGTGATATCTTCCAAACTCGCTACTTTTTGGATATTTTCATTATAGTGCTGACTCACTTTTAAATAAGTCTCATCAACTGTATCTAGCACATAAGAGCCTTTTTTCCCCGTCAAGAGCAATTTATTGATATCTACATAAGGTGACGTTTTCAGCTTTTCAAAAGTTGCCAGATAAAACTCACGAGACATGGTCGCTTCATACAAGTATTGACCTCGATACTCTACCAAACTGCCATTTTCCGCGATGAAAATAATGTCGTCACGAACATCAGCAAATAATTTTTCTAGAGACAGAAATCCGCGCCCCGAAGCCACCGCAAAGTAAATCCCTTTTTCCTTATAAGAAACCAAGAGAGACTTGAGGCGGTCCATATCAAAGCGTCCATTCTCATCTAGGAAGGTTCCGTCCATATCTGTTGCTACTAGTTTAATTGTCATCCTTCAATACTTTCTAAATCTTTTAACTTCACCGAAACAATTTTTGAGACACCTGATTCTTGCATAGTCACTCCATAGATAGAGTCAGCCGCTGCCATGGTTCCCTTACGGTGGGTTACGACGATGAACTGGCTGTCCTTGTCAAAGCGGTTGAGGTAATCCCCAAAACGCTTAACATTAGCTTCATCCAGTGCAGCCTCTACCTCATCCAAGATAACAAACGGGATAGTCTTAACTCGAATGATAGAGAAGAGCAAAGCAAGAGCTGATAAGGCTTTTTCACCACCACTCATCAGATTAAGCGACTGAATTTTCTTACCTGGTGGTTGGACTGAAATCTCAACCCCAGCTGTCAGCAAGTCTCCCTCAGTCAAAATCAGGTCTGCTTGACCTCCACCAAACATCTGCTTGAAGGTCACTTTAAAGGATTCACGAATAGCCTCAAAGGTTGATTTAAAGCGTTCCTTGACCTCATCATTCATCTCTGTGATAGTTTCTAGAAGCAGGTTTTTCGCTGACAAAATATCATCTCGCTGGCTATTTAGGAAATCTAGACGGTTGTAGACTTCTTCATACTGTTCAATAGCTTCCAAATTGACAGGACCCAGTGAGCGAATAGCCTTCTCTAAATCTTTAACCTCTTGCTCCGCCAGATTGAGATTTTCCAACTCATGAGACTTTTCTAAAGCTTCTGTATAGCTAATCTGATACTGGTCTGTTAATTGACTTTGTAGATGGCGCAAGCGCTCGCTGACCTTTTCTTTCTTGGCTTCAGCACGAGTTTGCTTGCGAATCCACTCTTCATTCTGCTGGCGAGCCTGATCCAAATGACTAGCAATATCATCCAGTTGACCCTCGATATCATCCAACTCAAACTGCTTGCGAATTAAACCTTGTTGAAGATTTGTTTTCTGGTTTTTGGCTTCTTCAGCCTGTTGACTGAGCAATTCTGTATCAACCTTCTCCAGATTATCAACCTTTTCTTGAAGAAGGCGCTGGATTTCCTCTTGTTCGATATCTAAATTGTCCAATTCTTTGCCTAAACGTTCAATATCCGCAACTTCGTAACGTTTTTGTCCTTGCAGTTCTGTCTTAAGCAAGCGAGCTTGAGCTACCTCTTCCTGCAAGTTTTGATAGCGTTCTTGGATGGCATTTTTGTTAGACTTAATCTCTTCAATCTCAGCTTCCAGATTTTGCTTGTCGCTGGCGATAGTAGCAAGGCGCTCTTGGCATTTTTCCTTATCCGCTTGCCAATCTCCATCAGAAAGACGATCTAATTCCTCTTCTTGAAGTTTCCAAAGAGTTTCTAGCTCTTCAACTTGTTGACAAGTCTGCTGATAAGCGAGGGACAAGCCCTGCTCCTTAATACGAGCCTGCTCACCTTGAGATTTGATGGCTTCTAATCTTTCTGTCAATGAAACCATCTCATCTTGCAAGTTCTTCAAACTCCCTTCATCTGTACGCAAGCTTGCTTCTTCTTCAGCAATTTCTTTTTGTAATTGTTCCAGTTCTGGCTTGATAAAAATACTGTTATTCTGGCGATTGGCTCCACCCGCATAGGAACCACCTGTGCGCAACTCTGTCCCGTCCAATGTCACCATGCGAACCTGATAACGAACCTGGCGAGCAGCTTCACGCGCATGTTCTACAGTATCAAAAATAGCCGTCGTAGCTAGCAAGTTCTTGAAAATGGCTTCCAGTCTAGTATCGAAAGTAACTAACTCATCTGCCATGCCCAGAAATCCTGGACTTGCAGCAATAGCATCTTGATTCTGACTAGAAATCGTACGCGTCTTGATAGTCGTTAAAGGAAGGAAGGTTGCACGACCAGCTCTGTTTCGTTTAAGGAAATCAATCGCCTTGGTTGCCGCGTTTTCATCTTCCACGATGATATGCTGACTGCTGGCTCCAAGCGCAATCTCTAGAGCAGTTTGATAATGCACATCAAAGGTCAGATGCTCACTGACTGCCCCAATAATACCACCAAGGCGGTCTTTTTCTTGGAGAACACTCTTAACACCTGCATAAAAGTTACTATGATTTCTCAGGATATTTTCCAAACTTTGGGCTCTAGCCTGCTTGTTTTTGAGACTATCCAGACGGTCAAAAAGTTGATTTTGTTGAGCTTGATAGGAAGTTTTCTGCTCCTCTTGCTCCTTGGCAATAGCTTGGTAGTCAGCCAATAATTTTTGAACCTGCTCCTTAGCAGTTTCAAGCTCGTCTTTTTGCTGACTAGCCTTCTCTTTGGCTGTAGCCAGCTGTTCTTTCAGCTTTTCTAATTGATCTGCTTGTTTTTGAGAAAGCTGACGACTATTTTCCAACTCATTCTCAATACGGGTCAGTTGGTTTGAGACATCCGCTTCTTCCTGTAAAAGCGCCACAAAACGTTCACGTAAGAGTTCAATCATTTGATCAGGATCATCTGAAAAAGCTAGCAATTCAGCTTCTAAACGATTGAGTTTTTGATTATTTTGGACTAGATTTTCTTCTAAAAGGGCTAAAGAGCTTTCTTTTTCAGCCTTTTCCTGACTTAGAGCCTTTCTCTTATCCTCCAAAGCAGCCAAACGGGCTTGTGCTTCCTGTTGATTCAGGGCTACTTGCTCAGATTCTAATTTCGATAGGGCTAATTTTCTCTCTAAATCACTAATCAGACTGGTCAAATCCATCAAACTGCCTTGGTCTTTGGTCATTTCAGCCTGTAAATCTTGGCGTTGCTTTTTAAGAGTTTGGTTTTCTTCTTCTAATTTTTCACGCTTTTGGTAATAACTAGTCAATAGTTCCTGAACCTGTGCCAACTCTTCTTCTGTCAACTCTAGTTCAGCCTTATTTTCCTTGATTTGAGCAACCAGCACGTCTAAATAAATAGCCTTGCGTTGACCTTCCAAGTCTAAAAACTTACGGGCATTCTCAGCTTGCTTCTCAAGAGGCTTGATTTGATTGTCCAACTCGTAGATAATGTCCTCTAAGCGGTCTAGATTATCCTGAGTTTGTTGTAGTTTACTCTCAGTTTCTTTTCTGCGAGTCTTGTATTTCAAAACTCCAGCAGCTTCTTCAAAAATAGCTCTGCGTTCTTCAGGCTTGGAGTTGAAAATCTCCTCAACCTTCCCTTGGGAAATGATAGAGAAGGAATCTCGTCCCAAACCTGTATCCAAGAAAAGGTCATGAATATCACGCAGACGGACTTTCTTGCCGTCAATCTTGTATTCGCTATCTCCACTACGGTAGATATGACGTTCTACCCTGATTTCTTGACCAGCGTCCTTGATAAATCCGTCATGATTATCCAAAGTCACAACTACAGAAGCATAATTGAGCGGTTTGCGACTTTCTGTTCCAGCAAAGATGACATCCGGCATCTTGCCCCCACGGAGACTCTTAACACTTGACTCCCCCAAGGCCCAACGCAGACTTTCTGTAATATTCGACTTTCCAGAGCCATTGGGTCCAACAACTGCCGTCACCCCTTGGTCAAAGACGACCTTAGTCTTATCAGCAAAAGACTTGAATCCCTGAATTTCGATTTCCTTTAAATACATGAATCCAGCCCTTTCTCAACGGCATTTTTGGCAGCTTCCTGCTCTGCTAGTTTCTTAGAACGACCTTGACCTTGACCAATGCTCTTACCTTCGACAAGAACTTCTACATCAAAGACCTTATCGTGGGCAGGACCCGTTTCAGAAATCACCTGATAACGAATAGCCACATCGCCATTGACCTGAAGTAACTCTTGGAGATGGGTTTTGTAGTCTGTAATCATCTCAAACTCGCCTGCTTCGACCTTAGGAATCATGACTTGATAGATGAATTCCTTAACCTTGGCCACATCCTTGTCCAAAAGAAGGGCACCAAGAAAGGCTTCAAAGGCATCACCAAGAATGGTATCACGATTGCGACCACCAGATTTTTCTTCCCCTTTACCCAACTTGATAAATTGATCAAACTGGCAATCACGCGCAAAACCAGCCAAACTCTCCTCACGGACAATCATGGCACGGAGTTTAGACAAGTCACCCTCAGGCTTTTTAGGATATTTTTTATACAGATATTCTGAAATCAATAACTGTAGAACAGCGTCTCCTAAAAATTCCAAGCGTTCATTGTGTGAAATTTTTAAGAGGCGGTGCTCATTGGCATAACTCGTATGAGTAAAGGCAGTTTCCAGTAACTTTTTGTCTGCAAATTCGATTGCAAAATGGTTCTTTAGTACAGTTTGTAATTCTTTCATACCAACCTCTTTCTAACTGATAACAGTCCTTTTTATTATATCAAAAAAAGCTCCCTGAGTCACTTTAAAACGGGACTGGAAGTGATTTGGGCATTCTTTAAAAAGAGATTTTCAGCTTTATACTCAATGAAAATCAAAAAGCAAACTAGGAAACTAGCCGCAGGCTGTACTTGAGTACGACAAGGCGACGTTGACATGGTTTGAATTTGATTTTCGAAGAGTATTAGAGGCAAATTTGAGGCAGGATAAACAAAAAGCCCTATTAAAGGCTTTTTAGGATATTTACATCCACCCTGAGGGAATCGAACCCCCATCTCAAGAACCGGAATCTTACGTGATATCCATTACACTAAGGGTGGAAACTTGTTTTATTATAACAGAAATTTGCTCTAATAACAAGTTTTTTTCTGGCCAAATAGCCCTTCTTAGTGGGAAGCATCCCCATTCCAAATAGAGTTTTTCACGATAACATAATCAACGTGTTTAAGGTCAGCAACCTGACGTCCACCTGCATAGGAAATAGCACTTTGAAGGTCTTGTTCCATCTCAGTTAAAGTGTCTTGCAAATGCCCTTTGGCAGGAAGTAAGATGCGTTTTCCTTCCACGTTCTTATAAGCTCCTTTTTGGTATTGGGAAGCTGAACCGTAATATTCTTTGAACTGTTCGCCGTCGACTTCAATCGTTTTCCCTGGACTTTCGATGTGTCCTGCAAAGAGGGAACCAATCATAACCATGCTAGCACCGAAGCGGATAGACTTAGCAATATCACCGTGAGTACGAATTCCTCCATCAGCGATAATCGGTTTACGCGCAGCCTTAGCACACCAGCGTAGAGCAGCCAACTGCCAACCACCTGTACCAAAACCAGTCTTAACCTTGGTGATACAAACCTTACCAGGACCGATTCCAACCTTAGTAGCATCCGCACCAGCATTTTCCAATTCACGCACCGCTTCTGGTGTTCCTACATTTCCAGCAATAACAAAAGTATCTGGCAATTCTTTCTTGATGTGTTGAATCATAGAAATCACGCTATCTGCATGACCATGAGCGATGTCAATCGTGATGTATTCCGGAGCATCAGCCTTGAGCTGGCTGACAAAATCATACTCATAATCCTTAACACCGACAGAGATAGAAGCAATGAGCCCTTGATCGTGCATGCGTTTAATAAAAGGAATGCGCCCTGCCTCATCAAAACGATGCATAATGTAGAAGTAACCACCTTTAGCCAGTTGCTCTGCTACATTTTCATCCAAAATCGTCTGCATATTAGCTGGCACAACAGGTAGTTTAAAGGTGTGATTTCCTAGAGTAACACTTGTATCAGCTTCTGCACGGCTTTTAATGACACATTTATTTGGAATCAATTGAATATCTTCGTAATCAAAAATTGGAAATTCATTTAACATATCGATGTCTCGTTTCTTTTGTAATGACCTACCTATGCTCTCGCATCACTACGCCTTTTTCCGACGTTTCCTTAATTAATTATAAATCAAAGTAAGGTTTTTGTCAAATAATTTTATAAATTAAAATATATCGTTCGGTTTTTCTTGTAGAAATAACAAAAGAAAGAGGAGAGATTATTTTCTCTCCACTGATTTAGTAATATTCCTTTTAAAAGCTTCTTCAGAGTTTTCTAGCATTTCACAAAATTCACGATAAGATGAAGACTTCTGAGGAATTTGAATAGACAATTTCTTCAACAAAGCTCCATAACCTGCTAGCTTTCCTATCTCATTATCAACAACCTTGTCCTTGCTCGGAAAAACAAGACCAGCCTTCTCAGCTTTTAAAATATAAGAATAGGAAATCAGCTGGAACAAGTCCTCACGGTTGATCCCTTTTTCAGTGAACTCTAGTTTTTTATATTTAGCATCTAGAACAATCTTTCGTTCTCTATCATAAAAATCTGGATATACTTTCCGTTTCCCAACAGAAAATACCGAAATACCACCTAGCTTTTCTTTATTCCGTGGATGGATGAAATCTTTTGGCAACAAGGTATGAACATACTCTTCCCAAAGCCAGGCAACATCAAAAAGAATACCATGAATTTTTTGATCTTGATACCCTAAGCCGTGCTTTTCTTGGTTTAGGATCATCAGACAAAGTTCTTGTAACTTTCTGTACTCGTGAAAGTATGCATGACGTATAGGTTTAGATTGATTTCCCCGAATAATCTTAGCACGATCAGCTAGTTTATAAGAGGGCGTTACACGCACGATTTCAGCTACGTTTTCACGACTAGTTGAGAGATTATCTAGTACCCCTTGACCAATACTTTTCTGGTTCTTAATGTATTCAATAGTATGACGGACCAACTGCATAAGAGGATTATCATAGGTGAACTCTCTCGTTGTGTAGGCAATATTTCCCGTGAAAGGAAGGTTTTTCTTGAGATGGTTTCTTACATCAATCACTCCCTTAACATGACTGTCGTTATGAGAAAATCTCTGGTATTCCTTATAAAGACCTTTTCGGAGAGCAGCTTGAAGATACTTGGGAAAGAGATACATCAAAAGTTGATAGAGTTTATCTTCACGCGACAAAGCTACATCTAAACTAGTGAGATTGATATGAAGAACCTTTTGTAAAAGATAATGTAAAAAATGGTCGTTACTTTCATCAGAAAAACGAGAAGAAATCGTTAATCTCTCCTGACCACACCCCAGAAAACCAATCACATTTCCAGTCTTGATTTTCTGATTAACTGTTTCAAAGATTTTTTGGTCCTTCTCTAAGTCAGGAGAATTCTTCAAATCATTTGGAAAAATGAAAATACGTTCATCTTGGGATAGACTTTCCAAGTTTCTATCTAAAAGAAGATTGCTTAGTTTAGGATATTCTTCAACAAATTCTTCTTTAACAATCTTGTGTTGATTATCAGTGATCCGCATCATCGTTTTCATCGCCTTCATTGTTATCAGCTACCGCCTGATCTTTTTGCTCATTCTTTGTCAGATCGAATGCTTTTTTCAATGTTTCTAGAGTTTCAGCTTCATCATAAGAACCACGTACATAATCTTCCAAAAGCGGTTGGAGATAATCAGACCAGAGTAATTCATAATCAAATTTTACTTCTTTTAACCTCAGGAAATAACTTGGCCCGATATGATAATGACTGTTTAATTCCTGAACATTTTCAATTGCAGCATTCAAGTTTCTTAGTCGAGTCTTAGCTTCTTCAGCACGCTCACCTAGTTCTTTATCTAGAATATAAAGTTGACTTTCAGCCGTAACTTCAACAAATCGGAAACGACGACGCATAGCAAAATCAAAGGTATCTACTGAACGGTCTATGTCGTTCATAGTCCCGATGATATAGACATTTTCAGGAATATAAAACTTATCATCAGTTTCGTGTAGATTAGCATATTGGGTAGAAACACTTCCCTTTTCGCCACGATAGTCAGAATCAATTGAGAAAAAAAGTTCTCCAAAAATCTTAGAAATCTCACCACGGTTGATTTCATCGATGATGAAGACAAAATTATCTTGACCTCCGGTTTTCTTAGCGTCTCTAGCTTTCTGACAAAACTTCTTAAAAATGCCATCTTGGAGCTTAAACTCAATAGCTCTATCCCCATTTGATACCGGTCTCAACCCCTCTACAAAATCCGTATAATCATAGGAAGGGTGAAACTGTACAAAGCCGATTTGATCTTTATTACCATTTGTTAACTCCACAGCAATTTCTTTAGCAAGGTAAGTTTTTCCCGTACCTGGCGCACCGTGTAGGATAAGATTTGGAGACTTTAATAGAGATTGAGTTAATTGATGACGAAAATTGTTTGATGGATCCATTGTACTATTTTCCATAAAAAGCTTAGAATACTCAAAAAGCATAGTTCCTAATTTCGATGGCTCCAACTCAGGATAAGTTTTGGACACCAGTTCAATTATTTTATGATTTTGCAGATAAGGTCCACCTTGATTTGTCTGAGAAACAAAGTGGCTCCAAAATTCTTTCTGACTATTAATATTTACACCAAAGAAAGGATTTCCCTCAGAATATATACAAAGTAATTTTGTCACCATAGCAGAACGACCAATAAATTCATTTGTTGATCTTTTCATATCAAAAATAGGATTTTCAAAGTTAAAACGAATACCTTCTTTGATAATTTCATACAAATCTGATTTTAATTTTGAAAATCGCTGATCCAACTCTGAAAGCGGAATGACTTTATTACCTTGATCTTTATAACTCTTTGTTTTTTCATTCCAATAAATCCCGAATTTTGAAGCTGAGCCACCAGAAATTCCAAGAAATAGATTTTTGTATTTTCCCTTCTCAAGAGCGTAGCATAAAGACTTATTTTGCTGTCCCTTTCCTATTACATATTCATCGATTGACATTGTTAAAATCCTATTCAAAGGCCATTCCTGGAGAAACTCTTCTTTTAATTTATCATTAAACTTTTCACCAGCAGTTGCCTTATTTAATAACTCTTCTTTATTTAGACTATACCATTTATAAAAATCTTCTAAACTAACTTTTCTTTTATTCATCAATCTAACCCCTTTTACTAATGATGTTTAAATATTAGCATTACTTATTAACATATATTTTATAAATAGAATACCATATTCTATAGAAAAAGAAAAGAATTTCTAAAGAAAAAGCCTAGTGTAGAGACTTTATTTCCTCATACTACTAGACTTCTTTTTTATCTTAATAATACTCTCCCTGACGGTAGTCCCATGAGTTAAAGGTGTCTGACAGGTGCATCATAATCTTATCAATGTCAAGCCCTTTGCGGATCACAACTGGAGCTGGTGAAGTTGAACGTGCTCCTCCTTGTTCTGGGATGAGTTTTCCGTCCTTATCGACCATAGAGACCATCACGCCTTGCTCGTAGCGAGTTTCAATCGTTTTGTCAGGTTGGATGGATGCCACGTAGTCATCTGCCTCGATAACAAGGTCCACTGCGCCTTCGATGCGTTCTCCGATACCTTCTACCTTACCTCGGTTTCCTTTTCCAGATGGGTTTGCTGATGAGGCGTAGACCATCTTGCCCTCTTCCCAAAGTTTGGCAGCCAATTGTTCACCTGCTTTCCCGAACTTGATAACAAAACAACTAGTACCACGCACGTCAGTCATAAGTTCTTCACGCCCATCCCCATAAGCTTTGAGTTTTTCAAAAGCTTCTGGTTTCCAAGGAAGGATACAACCAAGAAGAATGTCTTCGTCCCAATGTTTTTGGTAAAAGGCTTCAATTTCTGGGTTGAGTTGTGCTAAAGCGCGAAGCTCATCCATGCTACCGCAGAGAACAACACCTGGTTTGTTACGGTTACGCTCTTTAGCTGCGAACTTGCGCTCAAGTCCTGCCTTGTCGCTAGTCATAATAATGTAACCAACTTTTGTAGGGCAAACGATACATCCGCCTTCACCTTTTAAAATGTCATAGCCTTCTTGTGAAAGTGTTCCGTTCCATTGAATGTGTTTTGTCATAGTTCTATTTCCTTTTCTATTTTTCTTCTAATCCTGCCAGTAGGCTGGCCGTTGTTTTTCATAAGCAGCAATCAAATCTTCATACTGCAAGGTAATACCGATATCATCCAAACCATTTAAGAGCTTGTGTTTCCACTCGCTATCAATTTCAAAAGTGAATTCTCCAACTGGTGAGATGATTTTTTGTTGTTCCAAGTCCACAGTTACCTGATCACTTGGTTTTAGCTGGGCTAGTTTCTCTCTAACCTCTCTGGGCTGAACAATAGGTAACATGCCATTATTGAGTTCATTATTGTAATGAATATCACCGAAAGATCCTGCAATCACAACCTTAAAACCATAGTCAGCTAGAGCCCAAGCTGCGTGTTCTCTGGACGATCCTGCCCCAAAGTTATCCCCTGAGATGAGAATACTAGCTTTCCGATATTCAGGTCGGTTAAAAACAAAGTCTGGGTCCTCAGTATACTTGTCATCCAAATAACGCCAAGCATACATGAGGTACTTACCAAAGCCTTTTTTATCAATTAACTTGAGAAACTGCTTAGGTAGGATTTGATCGGTATCAATGTTATCATTCATGAGAGGAACGGTCGTTCCCGTATAAACTGTAAATTTCTCCATATCCTCTCCTTACTGAGCTTCTGGCATTTGTCGAACATCTACAAAGCGCCCTGCAATAGCTGCTGCTGCTGCCATGGCTGGACTGCAGAGGTGGGTCTTAGCACCAAAGCCCTGTCTGTCTTCAAAGTTGCGGTTGCTGGTTGAAGCGCAGTGGACACCATCAGGAACCTTGTCCGGATTCATCCCTAGGCACATAGAACAACCTGGGTCTCTCCACTCAAAACCAGCGTCTAGGAAAACCTTGTCCAAGCCCAACTTCTCAGCAGCTCGTTTGACAGGACGAGAGCCCGGAACCACGATAGCCGTTAGATTGGGGGCTATTTTCTTTCCTTTGACAAATCGCGCAGCCAGTTGCAAGTCGCTGAGACGAGCATTTGTACAAGAGCCGATAAAGATATAACCTAGTTCAATATCTGCTGGCTTTTGACCAGGCTCCAAGTCCATGTAATTGTAGGCTCGCTCATCATTCATATCTTTGATTTCTGGGAAGCTACTGTCAAAGTCAACCCCCATAGCAGGGTTGGTTCCCCAAGTCACCATGGGAGCCAAGTCTGAAACATCCATCTGGATAACCTTATCATAAACAGCATCCTCATCACTGACAAGGGTCTTCCAATCCGCCACAGCCTCTTCGAAGTCCTCAGGAATACATTCCCGTCCCTTGAGATAATCATAGGTGGTTTGATCCGGATTCATGATTCCCATCTTAGATCCAAACTCGATGGACATATTGCAGATGGTCATGCGCTCTTCCATGCTCAGTGCATCAATAGCTTGTCCACGATATTCCACCACGTAGCCAACGCCGCAAGCAACGCCGTACTTGGCAATCAAAGCTAAAATGAAATCCTTGGAATAAACTCCTTTTTGAGGAACACCAGTGAATTCCACCAGCATTTTCTTGGGTTTGACCTGCCAGAGGGTCTGTGTCGCAAAGACATGTTCGACCTCACTGGTCCCAATTCCAAAAGCGATCGCTCCGAAAGCTCCGTGGGTTGCTGTGTGACTATCTCCACAGACGATGAATTTTCCTGGTTGAGTCCGTCCAGTTTCTGGTCCAACCATGTGAACAATTCCTTGTTTTTCAGAACCATGGGCCGCATGTTCAATCCCAAACTCCTCAACATTTTCAGCCAGCTTATCAATTTGAGCCTTGGAAATGACATCTCGAATATCGTAGATATTGACCGTCGGGACATTGTGGTCAAAGGTTCCAAATGTCAAGTCTGGTCGTCTTAATCTGCGACCTGCGTCTCGCAATCCTTGAAAAGCCTGTGGACTGGTCACTTCGTGAATATAGTGCTGGTCCACATACATGAGTTGGGGCTGCCCCTCTTCACCTGTGATGACATGGCGGTCCCATAATTTATCAAAAATCGATTTTCCTGCCATCCATTACCTCCAAATAACATATAAGGCTACTAGTGTGGACACCATCCCGAGAAACCAAACTGTTTTAAAATACCATTTTCGAGTCTTGTGGTGAAAGATGATTCCTGCTAGCCAGGCACCAAAACCACCACAAGTAAAGGCTAAAATAAGTAAGATTTTCTCAGGAATGCGCCAAGCTCTTCTCCTCGCCTTGGATTTGTCAATGCCATAAATGATGAAAATCATGACATTCCAAATCAAGAGGGCAAGAGTAATTTTTTCATCTAACTTCATAACCTTGCAATAATAGCTTCCGTCATTTCCTTAGTCGAAGCCTGTCCACCTATATCTCTTGTTAAAACACCAGCTGCCAAACTTGCCTCAACAGCATGCTCGATACACTCCGCATCCTTATAACGTCCAAAACTATCTCTCAACATCATGGCCACTGATAAAATCATGGAGATAGGATTGGCAATTCCTTGACCAGCAATATCAGGTGCTGAACCGTGAATAGGTTCATAGAGACTTGGTCCATTTTCAGAATGACTGGCTGATGGCATAACTCCAAGTGTGCCAGATAGAACGCTTGATTCATCAGAGAGAATATCTCCGAAAAGATTTTCTGTCACGATGACATCAAACTTAGCAGGATTGGTAATCATGAGCATGGCAGCTGAGTCCACCAACTGGTGCTCCAAGGTTACATCTGGAAAATCCTGTGATACCTTCTCAGCTACTTTCCGCCAGAGTTTTGATGTCGCTAGAACATTTTGCTTATCGATACTAGTAACAATTTTTCTGCGATTTCTTGCAATTTCAAAGGCCTTGCGAATAATCCGCTCTACTTCCTCATAGCTATAGTCGTTAATATCACGCGCTTTGCGCTCTTCAAGGATATGATCCCCAAAATAAATCCCGCCTGTCAACTCCCGCACAACGACAAAGTCAACCCCAGCAATTCGTTCTGGTTTGAGAGGTGACAAATGCTTGAGACTGTCAAAGATTTTTACAGGGCGAATATTAGCGTAAAGATTGAGTTCCTTACGGAGAGCAAGCAAGCCTTGTTCAGGCCGAACCGCTGCTCCATCATACTGAGGACTACCGATAGCCGCTAGAAGAAGGGCATCTGCTTCTCTACATGCTTTGAGGGTTTCACTAGGTAAAGGATGGCCTGCTGCATCAATTCCAGCACCTCCAAAAGGTCGTTTGTCTATTTCATAGTCAAAGCCTGTTTTTTCAGCTAGAGCTTCCAGAACCTCTAACCCAGCCACCATGATTTCTGGACCGATTCCGTCCCCTGCTAGAGCTACTATTTTCTTTGTCATAGCCTTCTCCTTTACACACTAGGCATATCGCGGTAAGAAACACTGCGTCCCATCTCACCAGCATTCTCTTTTTGAACAAAGGTATTGGCATTGATGTAGGCAATAGCCGAAGCTTTCAACACATCGAAATCAAGACCTGCTGCATTAAAGATAGTTTCTGTATCTCTGTTTTCAACAGTGACCAAGACCCGAGCCTGGGCATCGATTCCATCGGTTACCGCATCAATGGTATAGGACACCAAGCGGACAGATTGGTTAAAGAACTTGTCTATAGCGTTAAAGATCGCTTCAACGGAACCTTGCCCTGTCGCATTAAATTCGACTTTTTCACCATCCATATTGGCTAGGCTTACGAGCGCTTCGATATCATTATCAGCATGAGTTTGCAGTTGTAAATCATCAAAGTGGAATCCTTCAGGGTTTTCAACCATGGTTCCAGCTACCAGAGCACGAATATCTGCATCTGTGATTTCTTGTTTCTTGTCGGCCAGTGCCTTGAACTTAGCGAAGAGTGGTTTAATGTCCTCTTCTGTAAAGTCTAGGGCCAATTCTCTTAGTTTCTCAACAAAGGCATGGCGACCAGACAATTTTCCAAGTGGGAGGCTATTACTCTTAACACCGACTAATTCAGGGGTTATGATTTCATAGGTAAGAGGATTTTTAAGGACTCCGTCTTGGTGAATACCAGATTCGTGAGAGAAGGCATTGCCACCGACCACAGCCTTGTTTTTAGGAACTGGAATTCCTGAGAAGCGAGAAATCATTTCTGACGTATTGATGGTTTCATTTAAAACAATACTAGTTTCTGCTTGATAGTAATCTTGGCGAATATTGAGCGCCACTGCTATTTCTTCCAAAGCTGCATTACCAGCTCGCTCCCCGATACCATTGATGGTTCCTTCGACACGTCCTGCCCCATTCTTGACGGCAGCAAGGCTATTAGCGACTGCCATTCCAAGATCATCATGACAGTGAGGCGAATAGATAATCTGGCGATCCGTCTTAACATTCTCAATCAAGTATTTGAAGATAGCTCCGTACTCCTCTGGCGTGGTAAATCCTACCGTGTCAGGGATATTGATATAAGTCGCACCTGCATCAACCGCTGTTTGAACAACTTGCAAGAGGAAATCCAACTCTGTTCTAGTCGCATCCTCAGGAGAGAATTCGACCACTTCAAACTTAGAACGGGCATAGGAAACATGCTCACTGATTGCTTCCAAAATCTCTTCCTTGCTCTTATTGAGTTTATACTTTCGGTGAATCGGACTGGTAGCGATAAAGACGTGAACTTGTGGATACTTGGCATCCTTGAGGGCCTCATAACAAGCATCGATATCAGACTTGACCGAACGTGCCAAACCAGTCACCGCTGTTTTCTTCAAGACCTTAGCAATCTCCTGCACTGCTGTGAATGAATCAGGACTCGCCGCCGGAAAACCGGCTTCAATGGCTGAAATGCCCCATTTCTCCAGTTGCCTTGCAATGGCAATTTTTTCCTTGATTGAAAAATTAACACCTGGTGTCTGTTCTCCATCCCGAAGGCTGGTATCTAGAAATTCAACTGTTCTCATAAGATTTCCCCTTTTCCAAATGTGGTTTTAAAAAAACATCTCGCTCAGAAGCCCAAGCGAGATGTTGATTCACTCCCGCTTGGTAAGCCAAACAGGACTAATGCTTTTTGCACTAGCCCGAGTATCTCAACAACAAAGCAAATTGATTAAACTTAGCTGTTTTCATGTTTGACTTTCTCCTTCGTTTGATATCTTGTTTAGTATTTTAGCATAGGCAAAAGCACTTGTCAAGAAAAAATCAAATATTTTCTGAAAATTTCTTCAGTATAGAATATTTAGCTAATTGAAAATTATTGAAATGTTTCATTTTTTAGAAGTTAAGTTCCAACTTTTTTCTATCAATTCTAGTACTTCTTCATCTGATAAAGTATCATCAAGCGCCACACTAATCCAGTAACGTTTATTCATATGAAAAGCTGGATAAATGCCCTTTTGTGAAAGCAGATCCACTACTTGATCATGTTTGAGGTTGACTGCTTCGACTAAACCTTCTCTACCCTTTTCCAGCTTATCCCAAGAGATTTTCATCAAAACAGCATACCATTTTTTATTGCCTTCATGTCTTAACACTGCCGTATCAGGTGATTTTTCCCACAGATACTCCAACTGATTACCATACTTTTCCTGAATCTGAGCCATGATACGCTTAGTCTGAGGACAGATAAAATCCTGTACCTCAAAACAAGCCTTCCGAATCTGGTAGAGAATCTCCAGACAAGCCTCACGGACACTTGCAACAAAACTTCCTGTCATACTTTCCATATGAACTTGAGGATAGAGGTCGCCCATTTCCTGATCAAAGACCTGAAAATACACATTATCAGCAGTGATGGACACAGTCATGACAAAATCACCCTGCAAAATCATGCAGCTATAAGTCCAAACTCCACTACTTTCTACAAAACCATAGGCACGAGCCTTTTCTTGATTAAACTGATAGGATTTAAAAATTTCAAACATAAGTTAAAACTGCTACCAAAAGCTAGCAGTTCCTTTCTATTTTTTAAAAGACAACCTTAGTACCATGCAATTGTGCTACACCCAGCTGGTCGATAAAGGTTTGACGGTTGTCAAGGTCAATCCCCCCACCTGGTAGAATTTCAATTTTACCTTTAGCATGCTCCAAAATTCTGTGATAGTGAGCAAAACGTTTGTCTAGTGAATCGCCAGACACACCAGCGCGAGTTAGGATACGAGTGACACCGGCTTGGCTGAGCCAGTCAATAGCTTCTAGTTGATCTTCATCGCTCAATTCATCAAAGGCCATGTGGAAGACAATTTCCATTCCTTTTGATGCAGCAATTAACTTTTCAAGATTAGGTTTATCCAACTTCTTCTCAGCAGTTAAGGCTCCAAATACAACTCCTTGACTTCCAGCCTGAGCAGTCAATCGAATGTCTTCTAGCATGATTGCAATTTCCATATCATTATAGACAAAGTCGCCACCACGTGGACGAATCATGGTCATAATGGTTGTATCGTAGTTAGCTGCCAATTCAACCGCTGCCTTGGTTACTCCATAGCTTGGTGTTGTTCCTCCCACTGCTAGATTATCACAGAGTTCGATTCGACGAGCTCCAGCCTCCATCGCTTTTTCAAGCAAGGTCACATTTTCAGCACAAAATTCGTAAATCATTTGATTCTCCTTGAAGATTACTTTGAATTTATTATATCATATTGTGGTGAATATGCTTTCATTTTTATCAAGGGAAATAGTTACAAATTTTACTTATTCTTTGTCTGGAATGACCTTGAAGAGATAATAAGTGATAAAGATGGTCAAGGCTCCCAGACCGATTTTGACTGGTAAGAGAGGGGCAAAATAAATGGAAATTCCCATCAATATATAGATAGATACGATGATTTTTTTCTTACGTTCACGCGCAATAGACCTAGTCTCGCGAAAATCAGCTACATATGCTTGATAGAGCTTGGTATGATAAAGCCAATCTTCGAAGCGCTTGGAACTTCTAGAAAAACAAGCAATAGACAACAAAAGAAAAGGCGTTGTGGGTAACAAGGGTAAAACTACCCCAACAATAGCCAAGGCCAGTGATAAAAAACCAATAATTAGATAAATAATACGCATAACTACTCCTAGTTAAAATAATCTTCTTCTAGTTTCGCATAAAATGATGAATTTTGTCAAGTTCCAACCAAAAAGAGCCTGAAATGCACTTTCAGGACTCTCCTCTTATTTAATCTTTTCTTCTTCGTAGTCACCCTTGCTACAAACAACCTGCTTGCCACCACCACGGACTTTTTTCTCCATGAGGAAGTTGCCACATTTTGGACAGTCACGACCAACAGGCTTGTCCCAAGAGGTAAATTCACATTCTGGATAGCGATTGCAACCATAGAAGAGGCGATTACGTTTGGTTTTGCGTTCAATGATTTGTCCCTGATGACAACTTGGACACTCAACACCAATCTCTTTCACGATTGCTTGGGTATGACGGCAATCTGGGAAATTGCTACAAGCGTAGAACTTACCAAAACGACCAAGTTTAATGACCATTGGACTGCCACACACTTCACAGTCAAATCCAGCTGGTTCATCCTTGATTTGGATTTTTTCCATTTCTTCTTCAGCCTTGGCGACTTCTTTAGAGAATGGTTTGTAAAAGGCATCTATAACACGTTGCCACTGCTCTTTTCCGACTTCGACATCATCCAGTTTTCCTTCCATTTCAGCTGTGAAGGTCACGTTTACGATATCTGGGAAATATTCAACGATGAGCTTGTTAACAATTTCTCCCAACTCTGTTGGTTCAAAACGTTTGGCCGCAAGGCGAACATAGTAACGTTTCTGAATAGTTTCAATGGTCGGTGCGTAGGTTGACGGACGTCCAACCCCATTTTCTTCCAAGGTCTTGATAAGGGTCGCTTCAGAATAGCGAGCAGGCGGTTGAGTGAAATGTTGCTCTGGTTTGCTATTAATCTGCTTGACCACATCTCCAACAGCCATATCTGGTAACATCTTATTCTTGTCAGAATCATTGTAAATGGCAAGATAACCATCAAACTTAACCTGACTACCATTAGCAGCAAATTGAACCCCATTTTGAGACAATTTAACAGCCATGGTATCAAAGACAGCAGCTGTCATCTGACTCGCTACAAAACGATTCCAGATAAGAGTATAAAGCTTGAGCTGATCCTTGTCCAGATACTTAGCAATACTTTCAGGTGTATTAAAAACACTAGACGGGCGAATAGCCTCATGGGCATCCTGAGCTCCTGAAGCATTTTTGACCTTGCTACCATGCTTAGAATACTTGCTACCAAAACGGTCCGTAATGAAGTTTGCTGCTTCGTTCTGCGCTACTGGACTGATACGAGTCGAATCGGTACGCATATAGGTAATCAAACCTTGAACACCAGAACCGATATTAATTCCTTCATAGAGCTGTTGGGCAACCATCATGGTTTTTCGAGTACGGAAATTGATTTTATTGGCAGCGTCCATCTGCATGGATGAAGTGGTATAGGGTAAAGGAGCATTGCGTTTGCGCTCTTTCTTATCTACCTGATCCACTGAAAAGTCTTTGCTAGTCAGACGAGACAAGACTTCCTTGACCTCATCATTACTAGTCAGTTTCAGCTTTTTACCATCCACTCCATAGAAGGAAGCCTGAAATTGCTTGGTTCCCTTTTTAAAGACAGCATCAATTGTCCAGTATTCTTCTGGCTGGAAGGCATTAATTTCATTCTCACGGTCAATGATGAGTTTAAGGGCAATGGACTGTACGCGCCCTGCTGATAAGCCCTTCTTGACCTTCTTCCACAAAATAGGCGAAATCGAATACCCTACCAAGCGGTCCAAGACACGGCGTGCCTGTTGGGCATCGACCAAGTCCATATCAATCTTGCGTGGCTCTTTGAAAGCATTTTTGACCGCATCCTTGGTGATTTCATTGAAGACCACACGGTTGGCATCATTTTCATCCAAGTTGAGAATATGGGCCAAATGCCAAGAAATCGCTTCTCCTTCACGGTCCGGGTCACTCGCGAGAAAAACTTTATTAGCTTTTTTAGCTTCTTTTTTCAAGTCATTGATAAGAGGACCTTTTCCTCGGATATTGATATATTGCGGTTCATAATTATTTTCAATATCGACGGACATACTGGATTTCTTCAAATCACGGATATGCCCGACACTGGCTAAAACCTTGTAGTTTCTGCCGAGATATTTTTCAATCGTTTTGGCCTTAGCAGGTGACTCCACGATTACTAGATTTTTTTTAACTGTTGATTTTTTCTTTTTTGTTGCCGTAGCCACAGTATCACACCTTTTCAAAGTAATAAACTTTATAAAGTGTAAACCATTTTGCCATAACTGTCAAGACTTAGCTCCAATATATAGAAGAAAAGTTTATCTAGTAAGCGAAATTTCGTCTTATACTCAATGAAAATCAAAGAGCAAACTAGGAAACTAACCGCAGGTTGCTCAAAGCACTGCTTTGAGGTTGCAGATGAGACTGACGAAGTCAGTAACCATACCTACGGAAAGGTGACGCTGACGTGGTTTGAAGAGATTTTCGAAGAGTATTAAAATTCAAATTCCGCAAGAACATCCTGCCCACTTGTAACCAATTTTGCCCCTTCTTGAATCAAATGATGGCAACCGTCTGATAGTCCATCTAAAATGCTACCAGGAATAGCAAAAACATCGCGCCCTTCTTCCATCGCTCTCTCACAGGTAATGAGACTACCTGAGCGCATCTTAGCCTCTGCTACAATCACACCTCGACAAAGTCCAGCAATGATGCGATTACGGGCAGGAAAATGAAATTTTAGAGGTTGTTCGCCAGGTCCATACTCACTGAGAACCAGATGATCATTGCCGATGTAGTCTTGCAAACGTTTATTGGCTTTAGGATAAAACACATCCAGTCCTGTTCCAATCACTGCAATGGTTTTTCCGCCATTCTGAAGAGCTGCCATATGAGCTGCTGTATCAATCCCCTTGGCTAATCCACTGACGATAACCAGTTCATTTTCCAAGCTATGAATGACTTTTTCAACTGACTTAGCTCCCTGTTTGCTACAAGCACGACTTCCTACGACTGCTACCTTAGGGAATTTCAAGAGGTCAAGATTTCCCTTGTAAAATAAAAGTACAGGCGCATCATATATTTCACTCAAATCCCAAGGATAACAGTCATCTAAAATGGAGAAAGATGGAAATTTTTGAAACTCCTTCTCCAAATGCGCATCGTCTATCTGAAAATAACGTTCCATAAAAACAGCTGGATTTCTGCAACCTGAAATTTCTGCAATATCACCTAACAACAGTTCTTGATCAACATTTTCACCGTATTCTAGAACGTTCAAAATCTGTTGATTGGTCAAACCTGATTTTTTTAACTTATAGATTTCATAGTTTGTGATTTTCATAAATATCTCCATTTCTTTTTCTAGTCATCTATTTATTCGTAAAAAAATCAAAAAAAACATCCGACTATTTTAGCCAGATGTTGGAATCTTTAATTTTCGTTTTTAAGAATTTCTTCTAATTTATGATAGTCTTGGACACTATCAATCTCATAGATGCTATTGCCTTCTAGTTCTTCAACATAGACATCTAGCTCTTTGATGTTATCCTTAACCATATTGTCCCAGTAGAGATCAACAAATTCGCCACTTGCATAAGCCTTATCGATAAAGCTGACAATCTTTTCTGCAGTTGGAGCATCCCAGAAGGATACACCACTAAGGATGCGACCTGCCTTACTATCAACAGTAATGTCTTGAACCTTGTAGTCATCTCCATAGACCAAGAACCATTCGTTGGTACAATCTTCACGATAAACACTAAAATAAGTCGAACGTGTCAAATCATTGCGGAACATATTTTTGAAGAGATAGTTATCCGCATCAATAACATAGCTGTTAGCCAACTCTTCTTTTACAAGATAGAGAGAGTAAAAGTTATTGTAGTCAGCGTATTTATCATTGAAAACGAGGCGAACACCGTATTTCTCTTTCAAGTAATCGAATTGTTCTTTAAGATAACCGACAATGATGATGATATCATGGATTCCCTTTTCTTTGAGAAACTCAATTTGGTATTCAATCAAAGGTTTTTGATTAACCTGAACCAAGGCTTTAGGGGTATTTTCAGTCATAGGACGCAAGCGAGTTCCCAAGCCCGCTGCTAAGATAATGGCTTTCACACGAATCTCCTTTATTCTTTAATAATAATATAAACTCCAGCAATGACGACAAGTGACGTAATAATGGTCAGCATATCTAGCGGTGCACCCAAGAAAACAACTGCAAACAAGACTGTCCATACTACATAGCTCACATTCAAGCCTGTAGCCTTGGCTGGTTGCAAGCGATTGATAGCGATATAATAAGCCAAGTAGGAAATCATATCAAAGGCCGCAAAGACAATCATAAGACCTAGCAATTGTCCATTGGCCACTTCTGCAAATGACTGATGAGAGAAGAGCACAATCACAAGATAGGACAAGAATGAAGTTACTTGACGGATCAAGAGAGCCTCGATTTCACTCAATTCACTTTCCATGGCAAAGGAGCTAAGAACACTCTCACTTCCCCATGCAATAGCACAAATCAAAGCACAGAGAATCCCAATGTAGAAGGAATTGACCTGTTCAACCTTATAGGTCTGAGCAATTATCCCTCCAATAATCAAGACAATCCCAAACACAGTATTTTTCGAAATCTTGTGCTTCAAAAAGAAGAAAGCCAATAAAACTGAAATCGCAGGGTAAATAGCCGATACAGATGAAGCTAAGGAACTTCCGATATACTTAACCGCATAAAGATTGGCCTGCATACCGATAGGGCCTGCTAGCAAGGCTCCGATGATAACACTAACATTGCGAATATTTAAGAAAATTGAGAGACGAACTTTTCCTTCTTTTACCAAGAGAAAAGCTAGTAAGATAAAGATACTCAAGAAATCGTGAGCAGCGGCCACCACAAAGGGCGACAAATCTGTAAAAATCGAAAAGATATAAGCACTAATCGTTAGACCTAAACCCCAGAAAATACCTGAGAGTAGACCAAAAGAAACTCCATTTTTATTTTTCATCTGAACCTCCATAATATGACAAACCTTTAACAGCTCTTTGGTAACGACTCACACCATAGTCACCAAAATCTGCACCTTGCTCTTCTTTGTAGACTGTCCATAGACTCCAAATAGCATCTTGCAAAATTTTATAGATTGCAATCTTTTCACGAGAGACAGGTGTTTGCTCACTCTCATAGTGAGACAAGAAGTCTTCTTCCTCTTGACGAGTGAATTCAGACTCTAAAAAGAGGGCAGCCAAATCCCACATTGGATCGTTCATTGATGAATATTCCCAGTCAATCAGATAAAGTCGTCCTTGTGGTGACTCGATAAAGTTTTCAGGCACCAAATCGATATGACAAGATTTTCTGTCAACACCTAAGTCAGCCAGTCTTTTCTCTAAGGAGAAGACTTCTTCTCGAACAGCTTCATAGTTGACATAAGGGATTTTCTCTTCAATCAAGGATTCGTATTTTTTGATTTCTTCAAAAGGAGCAAATTCTCCTCTTAACTCCTTACCAGATGCATGAATAGTTTGTAATATTGGAGCAATTTTGTCAAATTTGGTCTTGATTGACGTTGAATCAAGCGTAATCGCAGATTCGATATACTCATTTACTTTGATACCAGCATCAATATCAAAAAGATAATTTTTTACATCTAGGTCTAAATCTTTAAGTAGTTCAAGATTGTACTTTTCATCTTGACGATTGATCAGCTTTTCTGTCCCTTTACCAAAGAACTTAACGATGTATTGCTTATTTGTTGTTTTGACCAAATAGTTTTGATTGGTCATTCCCCCCAGTTGTTCAACACTGAGGACTTCCTCTTCTTGACTAAGTAGGGAAGAAATTTTTTCTTTAATGATTTTCTCCACAATTAACCTCCAGCACTTATACTTCCCACTTAAACACGGTTTTAAAGGCTGTGTTTAAATCGGTTGCAAAGACACGGTGAATATCTTTAATTTCTCTTACAGGTTCTTCTAGATAAAGGATATTTTTAAGACGATTGGCGAATTTCTTGACTTCCATCATTTGGATTGCATTTTCAAAATCAATGCGACCAGAACGAGAGGAACCAACCAAGAGCAAGCCTTTTTCTAAGGCATCGCGTGTATTGAGATTGACTTTATACTCGCTAACACCCATCATGAGAATCGTTCCCTGAGGACGAATATAGCGAATCAAGTCATTAATGGCTGGTCCAGTACCATCACCACCACAACACTCAAAAGCATGGTCAAAGGTCAAATCTTCAGGAATATTATCAGTAATATGGCATTCTTTGGCAAATGAGAAAAGTTCCAATTTTTCCCAATGACGACCAATAACCACAATCTCTGCTTCTGGCAAAGTATAGTTGATAATATTGGCAACCACAAATGCTAAACTTCCATCTCCAATAACGGCGATTCGGTCCCGCTTGCTATGAGCGAGGGTCAATAGACGATTCATAGCGTGCATGCCGACACTGACAAACTCTGTAATCGCTGCAACCGTGTCTTCAATGGCATCATAAGCCACCACACGGTCTTTAGGGAGAGAAACAAACTCTCTCATAAAGCCATCAAAACCACTAGACAAGAAATGGGTCCCTGTCATGTAGTTCTCATAGAATTCTTCATCACTCTGCATAGGAGGCTGATTTGGAATCATGACAACTTTTTGACCAACCTCATAGGTTCCCGTCGGGTCAGAAATAACGGTTCCACATGACTCGTGAATCATCGCCATTGGAAGCTTTTTATTCAAAATCTTGGGATCACGTTTTCCTTGGTAGTAACGCTGATCCGCATGACAGACCGCCATATAATTAGGGCGGATGAGGATATGATTCTCTTGGTCAATAGCCTCTTCCTGATATTTGACATTGATAAACTTAGGCTTAGTTAGTTGATAAATTTGATTAATCATTTTACTAGTCTTTCTCAATCATACTTTTTGCAATCTTCAAATCTGTTACGGTTGTGATTTTAAGATTTGAATATTCACCCTTGGCCAAGGCCACATCTTTTCCTTTAATGACAAATATTTTACATGCATCTGTCAAGATTTCCTTCTCTTCAGCAGAGAGAGAACCGTAAAGGTCCATGAAGTCCTTGCAACGGAATGTTTGAGGTGTTTGTCCTTGATAAAGGTGAGCACGATTTGGAATATCTGTAATAAATTGACCATTGGTACTTTCAACGATAGTATCAACCGCTTCTACCACTGTATCCACTGCGTCATGATTTTGGGCAAGTTGGATATTGTCCTGAATCATGCGAAGTGTAATAAATGGACGAACAGAATCATGGGTAACAACGATATCCTCTGAAGTAAGCGGACGATAAGCATCAATGGCTTCAATGATTTTCTCAATACTTGTATTGCGGTCAGCACCACCTTTTGTAATGATGATACGTTCCTTATGAAGAGGAAGATATTTATCTACAAGATCTTCTGCATGAGAAACCCAGTCTCCATGAACCCCAACTACAATTTTTTCAATACTTGGTTCCAAGACAAATTTTTCAATTGTATGAATCAAAATAGGTCGATCACCTAGCTCTAAAAATTGTTTTGGCAAGTTACTGATTCCCATGCGTGTGCCAGTTCCACCAGCAAGAATTCCTGCATAAATCATCTATTTTCTCCTTTGTCTTACTAAAAAAACTTATTCTCTCTATTATACCACAATCTAGTCCTATCATGAAAGAAATACCGACCCTCCCGTTCTAGAATAGAAGGTTTAAGGAGTTCTATTATTCAAAGAAACTAGTCCATTTCTAGTAATGACTAGGAATTCTGTAGTCATTACCAATAAATGGCTGTGAAATTTTAGAGTTCTTCAGAATAATATAGTTTTCTTAAAGAAAGCTTAAAATAAAACTTTGGAACTTCAAAGTGATTACTTGACTTATACTCAATGAAAATCAAAAAGCAAACTAGGAAGCTAGCCGTAAGCTGTACTTGAGTACGGTAAGGCGACGCTGACGTGGTTTGAATTTGATTTTCGAAGAGTATTACTGCCCTTCATTTCTTATTAGCTGACTTTATGATATAATGAAAAACGAGGTAAATTGAATGAAAAGTATAAAATTAAATGCTCTATCTTATATGGGAATTCGTGTCTTGAATATTATTTTTCCCATCTTAACTGGTACCTACGTCGCGCGTGTCTTGGACCGAACTGACTATGGTTACTTCAACTCAGTTGACACTATTTTGTCATTTTTCTTGCCCTTTGCGACTTATGGGGTCTATAACTACGGTTTACGGGCCATCAGTAATGTCAAGGATAACAAAAAGGATCTTAATAGAACCTGAACTGCACCCCAAAAGTTAGACATAAAAATCTAACTTTTGGGGTGTTTTTATTATGAAATTAACTTATGATGATAAAGTTCAGATCTATGAACTTAGAAAACAAGGATATAGCTTAGAGAAGCTTTCAAATAAATTTGGGATAAACAATTCTAATATTAGGTACATGATTAAATTGATTGATCGTTACGGAATAGAGTTCGTCAAAAAAGGAAAAAATCGTTACTATTCTCCCGATTTAAAACAAGAAATGATTAATAAAGTATTACATGAAGGCTGGACTAAAGATAGAGTTTCTCTTGAATACGGGCTCCCAAGTCGTACGATACTTCTTAATTGGCTAGCACAATACAAGAAAAACGGGTATACTATTGTTGAGAAAACAAGAGGGAGACCACCTAAAATGGGACGTAAGCCAAAGAAGAGATTTGAAGATATGACAGAATTAGAATGTCTTCAAGCAGAAAATGAGTACTTGAGAGCGGAGAATGCCATTCTAAAAAAGTTGAGAGAACTCCGATTGAGGGACGAAAAGGAGCAAGAAGAAAAACGGAAATTGTTCAAGGACTGGTAACAGAGTTTTCTTTAGATATCCTTCTAAAGATTATTAAGTTTGCCCGTTCAACCTATTATTACCACTTAAAACAGCTGGATCAAAACGATAAAGATTATGATATTAAAGCTGAAATTCAGTCAATTTATACTGAGCATAAAGGAAATTACGGCTATCGTCGCATGACTCTAGAATTACGAAATCGTGGCTTCGTAGTGAACCATAAGAAGGTGCAGCGTCTGATGAAAGTACTTGGTTTAATTGCTCGAATTCGCCGTAAACGAAAGTATTCTTCCTACCAAGGAGAGATTGGCAAGAAAGCAGAGAATCTCATTCAACGCCAATTTGAAGCAACCAAACCAATGCAAAAGTGCTACACAGATGTGACAAAATTTGCCATTCCAGCAAGTAGACTAAAGCTTTATTTATCACCAGTTTTAGATGGCTTTAACAGCGAAATTATCTCCTACAATCTTTCTACTTCGCCGAACTTAGTACAAATGAAAGCTATGCTAGAACAAGCCTTTACAGAGAACCATTACGAAAATACAATTCTCCATAGTGACCAAGGAGGGCAATACCAACACGATTTCTATCATCATTTTTTAAAGAATAAGGGAATCCAGCCATCTATGTCACGTAACGGAAATAGCCCAGATAACGGTATGATGGAATCTTTCTTTGGCATTCTTAAGTCTGAAATGTTTTATGGTTATGAGAAGTCACTTCAGTCTCTTAAGCAATTGGAACAAGCCATTGTAGACTATATTGATTACTACAACAACAAACGAATTAAGGTAAAACTAAAAGGACTTAGCCCTGTACAATACAGAACTAAATCCTTTGCTTAAATTAATTGTCTAACTTTTTGGGGTTAGTACAATATTATGCGTTTTTAATTTTTCTTCAATCCATTACAATAGATAGAGAACTCAATTTCTTATAGGTAAAGGAATTTGAAAATAGCTACTGCCGCAATTGCTGCTGCAATCGGTGCTACTACTGGTACCCAAGAGTACCACCATTTTGAATCGCCTTTGTGCTCACCAAGAACTGATTTTGGAAGGAAAGCATGAAGGAGACGTGGTCCCAAGTCACGGGCTGGGTTCAAGGCAGGTCCTGTAGGTCCACCAAGTGATGTTACCAAAGCCATAACAAGGAATCCAAGTGCCAAGTGAGCTACTGAAAGTCCTGAAGCAGTATGTGGTGCTACTTGGGCTTTGATTGCTAAATCAGAAAAGTCAACATTTTGACCTGCTTGACTAGCCATTTGTTTCATGTATTGAAGCACTTCAGAACCAAAGAAGTTTTTAGTCATACCAAGGGCTGCGAAGAAAAGAACAAATGAACCAACAAACTCATTTACAAAACCATTAACAGTTGCTGCAAAATGTGATTCTTTTGTACCATTATCCAAACTTGAAATTGTTGAGAAAGTACCCAAAATGTTGTTTGGATTTTCAGTTTTCAAGTAGTATGGGCGGTGTGTTGCCACAACCAAGGCTTGACCAAAGATAGCACCCAAAACTTGTGCGATGATATAAGGCGCAACTTGTGCCCAAGGGAAGAGACCGCTGATTGCAAGTCCAAGAGTGAAGGCTGGGTTGATGTGGTTTCCAGATACGTTACCAAACATTAATGCTGGGATCATAACCCCCATACCATAACCAACAGCGATAACGATCCAGCCACTTTGGTGACCTTTCGTACCTTTAAGTTCAACGTTGGCAACTGCACCATTTCCAAGAATGATCAAAATAGCAGTTCCCAAAAATTCAGTGGCATATTTAATTGCCCATGTGAAATCCATTTGATAGATTCTCCTTAAAATTTTTTAGACAATCCTTATTCTATCAATTTTTACATCTTTTAGCAACTACTTTCCCGAAAGATTGTGACAGAAAACGGTTCCAAATCTTATAAACTAATCTTTTTTCCAAGATATCCCCAGTTCATTATGTTATCTACGCTAATCTGATGCTTTTATGTCAATTCCTCCTGATACATAGTATAGGGAATAAGAAGTATCTTTCCCCATTCACCAATCAGAGTTTTGCTATGAAAACAAAACTCTATCCTTCCAATGAAACAATCTTAACCTGATTTATATAAAAATTCTCGTCACATTTCCATAAAAGCTCAGCCATATTTTTGTAAGAAATGGATTTATCGTGATCTGCTCTAATCGTAAGATTATAACCACTTTCATTTCTATCCATGTCAATATTTAGATTGTAAAATCCCTTCTGTTAAATGAGAATATTCAAGGTATCTATTGAAGGTTTATTGGTTACAAATCCAGTCATTCTGATATGATAATGGGTATCGCTTTTCAAAAATTTGGAGCTGCTTTTCTGAACAGAGACTACAATTAAACTACAAAATAAGCCTAGAAAAGCAAAACCTGCCCCAATCGCCATTCCAATACCTGCAGTTGCCCAAATACCAGCTGCTGTGGTGATACCACTGATTTTTTTATCCCTCATGAAAATAATACCACCGCCAATGAAACTAATTCCACTGACAATTTGGGCCGCAACCCTAGAAGTATCATAATTAGGTGTATCCAAGAAAGCTTCTTTTGATAAAATCATCATTAAAGTTGCAGTTAAGGCAACCAAGATATGAGTCTTTCTCCCAGCCTGCTTGTGCTTAGACTTTCTTTCATAGTCAATGATAAAACCAGAAAAACAAGACAATAAAATGAGAATAATATATCGGACTTCAATCGGTAGAGCTATCGTATCAAGCATTATTTCCTCCTCTATTACTCATAATTTTATATTATAGTCCTAGTTGAAACTTTTTCAAGAGAATATATTAGTTGAAAATTGTCCTTTTTAAAACAAAAAACCGCAGTTACCCTCTAGTGATAACTTGCAGTTTTCTGTAACTAATGGATTCTTACAATGTCTCAAACAATTCTTGCATTTGCACATCATCTGGAACCAGTTTTAAATAAGCTTGTGCATTGACTTTTGCTTCTTCAAAGTAGCCCAATTCACGCAAGAGATAGATATAGTGTTCCAGAAACTCTGGATTGTCCTTTAAATCTCCTGCCAACTCTTGGTAAAGCTCATAGGCAGTAGCCAAATCGTCCATTTCTTGATAGGAACGAGCAATCATCCACTTAGTCAAGAGATTTTCTGGCTCCTCACTTTGTAAGTCTAGAATATCCTCATAACGCTCCTGCTCCAGATAAATAGTTGCTAGACGGAGTAAGATTTCTTCCGTATCCTCAGCATCTTCTTTAGCAATAAGGAGATAATTTTCTGCCCCACTAGCATCATGCAATTCATAAGAAAATTGTGAAGCTGCTAACAAGAGTCTTATTTCAAATGGATTTTTCTCCAACCCTTGCTTAGCGATTTGCAGGGCTTCTTGAACTTGATGTTCCTTATGTAAGGCCTGACTGTAACCATACTCATATCCTTCAAAATCAGGTGAAATGGTATCAAGCTGTTTAAAGTAGAGGACAGCTTTTTGGTATTCTTCTTGATCAAAGTAAAGACTGGCCAACTCAAAAGCCGTTAGGTCATCGTATTCTAACTCCAGAGCTTTTTCTAAAAACTCTGTGGCCGTTTCAAATTTCCCTAACTGGGCATAGGCAAAGCCAATCCGTTGATAGGTGGAAATGCCTGTCTGCTCATAAATAGTACGATTATCTAACTGGGCATAGCCTTGAATAGCCTCTTGGTAATTTTCCAACTCACTATCCAACTCTGCTAATCCCAATATCAAGAGAGGATCTTCTGAGTAAGTCAATGCCTCCAATAATTTCTCACGCGCCACATCTGTCAAACCTTCCATCTGGTAAAGGTCTGCTTTCAGAGCCAAAGCCGACACATACCAGTCACTGTCAGCTTGGATTTCCTCTAGATAGGCAAAGGCTTCTTCGATTTGACCATCCTCGCTAGCAATAGATGCTAGATTAAGATGAACCTCTGGGAAATCCTCTACGATTTTCAGGTAAATTTCCTTGGCCTGAGGATAAAAACCAATCCCTTCAAGATAAGTAGCTAACTCATACAGAAGGTCATTTGGATCATTTTCTAAAGCTTTAACGAAATAGTGCTCTGCCTTAACTAAATCTTGCTCTTCCAAAGCCTGTAACATCTGTTGACTATTGTTCACTCTTGACTTCCTCTCCCTCTAGTTCATATAGGCCACTAACTACCTTATACCATTCAAAAATGGCTGAAATGACAACTTTAGCGGAGGCATAAACTGGAATACCGAGCAAGACTCCCCAGATACCAAACATGGATCCTGAAGTTAACAAGACAAAGAGAACATTAATGGGATGGATGTTTAATTGACTTCCCAAAATCAATGGAGAGACAAAACGGCCTTCAATAGTTTGTTCTACGATAAAGACAATCACTACTTTCAAAAGCATGACTGGCCCAGCAATCAAGCCCAATACTAGGGCAGGAAGCATGGCTAGGAAACTACCAAGATAAGGAACCAGATTTAGAATACCAGCAGTAACACCCAGCGTAACCGCATAGCGTAGACCAATGATCTTGAAGAAGATCATAAACATTACCGCAACAATAATAGCCACTGTTACTTGTCCTCGAACATAGTTAGACAACTGCTGATTCACATCTGATAAAACTTGTCCAACAGGTTCTTTCAATTTCGTTGGCATGAATTGGGTCAAATAGTGACGCAGGCCTTTCCCATCACGTAAGAGATAAAAGAGCATGAAAGGAACGATAATCAAGGCAACAATCACTTGAGAGGCCCCACTAATAAAGGCACTCACCCAGTTTACCGCCTGAGAAGAAACCTTGCTCGCCCAAACTGTAGCCTGACTAGAGAAGTTTGTCAAAACTTGTTCTAACTGAGGCCTGAAATCATCTGGTAAACGCTTGGTTACCAAATCATCAATAACCCGATCAGCATCTTCAAGATAGATTGGTACATTTCTTGCAAATGTTAAAACTTGACGTTGCAGATTTGGAATCGCTACTGCCAAGCCCCAAATGATAAAAAGAGCGATGATGACGAAGACAATAGTGATAGCTATAACACGATTAACCTTATGCTTCTCCATCCAATCAACAATAGGATTTAATAAATAATATAACAAACCAGATAAAATAACTGGCAACATCACGACTGCCAAAAAGTCTAAAACAGGTGAAAATAAAAAACTAATCTTGCTTAAAATAAAAAGATTTAAGCCAAGTAACAAGGTTACCAAAAATACCGTAATGGCTTTGTTATCTAAAAACCACTTAAAAAACCAAGATAGGCTAAAATGTTTCTCTTTTTGATCCATAAATACTTCCTTTCTATTGTTCTCCCATTATACCATTTTTGAAACAAAATAACTCTTTTTTAAAGTGCTTACATGAAGACCACTACATAAAAAATCTCCTCAAAAGAGGAGATTCGATTAGTCTTGAATATGACGGTCTAAGTTCTTCTGATAATCAGCATTGGATTTGGCTTTTTCATCAGCAAACTTCTTACGGAACTCATCCATTTCTTTAGTAGTGACAATCTTATCTTGGATTTTCAGATACTTGTAGCTATTTTCACTAGTCTTATCACCTACCCAGCCACCGGCACCACTGCCAGGAACCATTTTCGTCACTAGCATTTGAGCACCATCAGAGTATACTGGAATAACAAGTGCACTATCTGACAACCAAGCTTGGGCCTTAGCATATTTGGAATAACGTTTTTGAAGGTCTGTTTTCTCACTATTTGCATCATCAATCAGTTCTTTGTATTTATCCAATCCAACTGTTTTAATAACTGGATTGTCTGTTCCTGGTGCCACACCAAGAGCACCTAGGAGGCTTGGACCTGAAGTTGGATCAAATACATCTAGATAAGTCGATGGATCAGCAAAGTCTGGATTCCAACCACTGACTGCATTAATATCCCAGTCAGTATTTGCATTGGAAGTAGCTAGAACAGTCATACTTCCCAATTCATCATCAGAAACCTGTTGAATGTCAACAACCACATTTTCAGAGCCTAAGGCTTCCTCGATGGATTGTTTATAAGACTGAACCTGACGAATAAAATCTGGATTTGATGAAGAAATTGGCAAATCTAAATGAATTGGGAACTGTACTCCATCAGCTTGAAGAGTTTTCTTAGCAGATTCAAACTTAGCCTTAGCCTTGTCTACATTATGAAGTGAATCTTGGGCATCATCAAGACTAACATCTTTCCAGACGTTATCCAATTTATCCAATTCTGTCTTAGTAACTTGACCAAATGTTTGATCTCCTACTTGAACAAATGTTGGAGGAGTGAAACTTGTCCGTAACTTACGAGGTCCTACTTCATCACCAAATACTTGAGAGATCCCTGCTTTACGATCTACCGCAAAAGCCAAGGCTTGACGGAAATCTTTGTTTAACAAGGCTTTCTTAGTAGAAGTTTTTTCTGCATCACTTGTTTTAGCAGTGTGATTGTAATTTACACGGTCGATATTGGTTGAGATATAAAAAACTCCTCCACGCTGTTGACCATACACAATATTATCCTTGTATTTTTCTTTTAGACGTTCATAGTTGGCAGAGTTTTTAAAGAGTGGTGCAGCTGGATAGTATCCCTCATCAAAACCGCGTCCTAGAGAGTCTGCATCTTGACCATCAAAGAAGGATAACTTAATATCATCAATAAAGACATTTTGTTTATCCCAGTAGTGTTGATTTTTGGTCATTTCGATAGAAGACTTAGATGTAAGACCTTTGAGGAGATAAGGCCCATTGTATAGAATGCTCGTTACATCCGTTGGTTTACCAAAGTCATCTCCTTTAGAAGCTAAAAAGTCTTCATTAACTGGTGCAAGGACTCCCATTGTTGTTTTTGAATTCCAGAAAGATTCTGGATGATTCAAAGTATAGACTACAGTATAATCGTCAGTTGCTTTTACCCCAACAGTAGAAAAATCTGTTGTTTTCCCATTTACATAGTCATCCAATCCTTTGATAGAATCCTGTACGAGATAAAGAGCCTGTGATTTCTTATCTGCTGCGTGTTTCAGACCAGTCACAAAGTCTTGAGCCTTGACTTCACCATACTCTTCCCCCTCATTGGTATACCATTTGATACCCTGACGGATTTTATAGGTATAGGTCAAACCATCTTTGGAAACAGTCCAATCTTCTGCAACTGATGGAACCAGATTCCCATATTGGTCATTTTCAAGCAAACCGTCAATAACGTTACCTGTGACCTGTTTAGTGCTGACATTTCCAGAAACTGTATAATCCAGAGTCGAAGGATCTGATGAAAATACATAGGCATAAGTAACTGGTTTATTTGCTTCTTTATTAGCATTACCAGATGAACACGCTGCTAGGACAGCTGCCGAGAGTACAGCAACTCCTGCTGCTAAGAAAACACGTTTTTTCATAAACAAACTCCTTTGCAATTTGTATAAGATTATTATAGCACTTTTATTAAGTAAATCAATGAAAACATTCTTAATATTATCATGAAAAGAATGTGGAAAATCTCTTGCCAAGCTTGATTTTTTCATACTAGCATTTTTGTGATATAATAGTCTTATCTTTATATAGAGGTAAAGTTATGAAAGAAACTGTTTATTTTGGAACTTATACACGTCGGACTTCCCAAGGGATTTACAAGGCAGACTTTAATACAGAAACTGGTCAGCTTTCAAATCTAGAACTTTTTGCTACTGAGCCAAGTCCAACCTACCTTGCCTTTGACCAGTACCAACATTTATACACTGTTGGTAGTCAAGACGATAAGGGAGGAATTGCAGCCTATCAAACTGACGGGACTTTATTAAATCATGTCGTGGAAGAAGGAGCCCCCCACTGTTATGTTGCCGTTGATGAAAAGCGTGATTTGGTTTATGCGGCCAACTACCATAAAGGACAGATCCTTGTTTATAAACGTCAGGAAGATGGTCGTCTTCTACTTAGTGATGTTGATCAACACAGTGGCAAAGGTCCACATGAAAATCAAGCTTCTCCACATGTTCACTATACAGATTTAACACCTGACCACTATCTAGTGACCTGCGACTTGGGTACTGACCAAGTCGTCACTTATGACCTTGATCAAGAAGGGAAATTATCTAAGCTCTATACCTACAATAGTATTCCTGGAGCTGGTTCTCGTCATATCGTTTTCCATAACCACTATAAAATCGCTTATCTCATTTGTGAACTCAATAGCACTATTGAAGTTCTAATCTACGATGGTGTTGGCGAATTTGAACGCATGCAAGTTATCTCAACTCTACCAGAAGGTTACGAAGGTTTTAATGGTACTGCGGCTATTCGTCTCTCTAAAGACGGTAAATACCTCTACGCTTCTAACCGTGGTCATGATTCTATCGCAGTATATACAATCCTTGCGGACGGTAGTTTAGAGTTGTTAGAAATCGTTCCGACACATGGTCAGACTCCACGTGATTTTGATTTGACACCAGACCAAGAATTTGTCATTGCTGTCCATCAAGACTCTGACAATGCAACCATCTTTAAACGCAATCCTGAAACTGGTCGTCTAGCCGAACTTTCCAACGACTTCCATGTTCCAGAAGCGGTCTGCATCAGTTTTGCCCCTTAAGAAAACATAAAAAATGAACTTGGTAACTCAAGTTCATTTTTTTCTTATAGTCTTTTTCCGACATTAATACGGTTAATGGCACGTTGCAGTGCAATCTTCGCACGACGTTCTTGATCAATCAAGTTTTTGTCTTGTGCTTCTTCAATTTCACGCTCTGCTCGAAGTTTGGCACGTTCTGCACGACTGATATCGATATCACGAGCACGTTCTGCAGAATCCGCAACGATTGTGATGGTATTATTGGCAATTTCAATAACGCCCCCGTTTACTGCAATCCAGTTCACGTGATCTTCATCATCAATACGCTTTACCTTTACTTCATCAACTGCTAAAACCGCAATCATATTTTCATGTCGTGGCAAGATCCCCATCTCACCATCCAGAGTTCGAACCGATACATAGCTGGCATGGTGATCATAGACGAGACCATCTGGTGTCACGATCTGGACAGTTAACTGAGCCATAGATCACCTCTTAAAATCCCATTTTTTCAGCTTTTGCAATCACATCTTCGATAGAACCTACACCACGGAAGGCATCTTCTGGCAAGTGGTCATGTTTACCATCAAGGATTTCCTTAAAGCCACGAACAGTTTCAGCAACTGGAACATAAGAACCTGGCTGACCAGTAAATTGTTCCGCAACGTTAAAGTTTTGTGACAAGAAGAACTGGATACGACGGGCACGTGCAACCAAGGTCTTTTCTTCATCAGAAAGCTCATCCATACCAAGGATAGCAATGATATCTTGCAACTCATGGTAACGTTGAAGGACACGTTTTACTTCTGCAGCAACTGCATAGTGCTCTTCTCCAACGATTTCAGGTGCTAAGGCACGTGAACTTGAAGCAAGTGGGTCAACAGCTGGATAAATACCCAATTGTACCAACTTACGTTCCAAGTTTGTAGTAGAATCCAAGTGAGCGAAGGCTGTTGCTGGCGCTGGGTCAGTATAGTCATCCGCTGGCACATAGATAGCTTGGATAGATGTTACAGAACCCTTCTTGGTTGATGTAATACGTTCTTGCAATTGACCCATTTCCGTAGCAAGGGTTGGTTGATAACCAACGGCTGATGGCATACGACCCAAAAGGGCAGATACTTCTGAACCAGCCTGAGTGAAACGGAAGATATTATCGATAAAGAGAAGCACGTCTTGGCCTTCTACATCACGGAAGTATTCAGCGATTGTCAAACCAGTAAGGGCAACACGCATACGTGCTCCTGGTGGCTCATTCATCTGACCAAATACCATAGCTGTTTTCTCGATAACACCTGATTCTTTCATTTCCCAGTAAAGGTCGTTCCCCTCACGAGTACGTTCCCCAACACCAGTAAATACTGAAATACCACCGTGTTCTTGGGCAATGTTGTGAATCAATTCTTGGATCAAGACGGTTTTACCAACTCCGGCACCACCGAAAAGTCCAACCTTACCACCTTTAAGGTAAGGGGCAAGAAGATCGATAACCTTAATCCCTGTTTCAAGGATTTCAGAAGAGGTAGACAATTCATCAAAAGTTGGAGCTTTTTTATGAATTGGCTGACGCTCTGCGTCTTCTGTGAAAGGAGCCTCCAAGTCAATGGTATCTCCCAAAACATTGAAGACACGTCCCAAAGTTTCTTTACCTACTGGTACAGAGATTGGACGACCTGTGTCCAATACTTCCATTCCACGAGTCAAACCATCTGTTGATTCCATGGCGATAGTACGAACCATACCATCTCCCAACTCTAAGGCTACTTCAAGGACGATTTTTGTTTTTCTTTCGTCATTTTTGTAGACGACAAGTGCATTGTTAATCTCAGGAAGTTTTTCCCCTGCTGCAAACAAGACGTCTACAACGGGACCGATAACCTGAGCAATTTTACCTGAACTCATCTCCTTCTCCTATTCTATATAAGATACTGTCGGTTCCTAGCTCAACTAGGTCCTAAGTTCATTTTCATACGAGCTGGACTAGAGCCTATTCTAAGGCACTAGCACCTGCCACGATTTCTGTAATTTCTTGTGTAATCGCCGCCTGTCTGGCACGGTTATACTGAATTGTCAAATCATTAATGACTTTCTTAGCATTATCTGTCGCTGTTTGCATGGCGGTCATACCGGCAGCATTTTCAGCTGTCTTGGCATCGATAATAGCACCGTAAATCATACTTTCTGCAAACTGAGGCAACAACTGCTCCAAAATTTCTTCTCGGCTGGTTTCCAATTCAAAAGTTAAGCTGTAGTCTTCATCCGCTTCATTGGGATCCAAGTCAACAATCGGAAGCATTTGTTCCACACGCATTTGACTGGTTAGCGTATTGACATGGTGGTTGTAGCAAACATAAAGCTCATCAAAAAGTTCATTTTGGTACATTTCAACTGTTTTTGAAATAATCTTACGAACTTCATCAAAGCTAGGCTGATCTGCCAAGCCACGTAGTTCATAAAGCGGTTGAATACCGCGAGCCTTAAAGAAATCAGCCCCCATTCCACCGATACAGATCATTTCAAAACCTGTACCATCTGGGTGGTATTCTTCCTTCAACTCCATAACGGCTTTCAAAATAGAAGAATTATAACCTCCAACCAAACCGCGGTCTGAAGTGATAACGATATAGCCTGTCTTCTTCACAGGACGGCTAATCAACATGGGATTAGTTGAACCACCAGCTCCATTACCATGAAGAATATCTGTCAAAAGTTTGCGAACCTTCTGAGCATAAACTTGGAAGTTACGAGCTGCTTCTTCAGAGCGACCTAGCTTAGCAGCCGATACCATTTGCATGGCATTAGTGATTTGACTCGTATTTTTTGTTGAGGCGATTTTTGTTTTAATATCATTTAGAGATACTGCCATCTGACACCTCTATTCTTATTGGAAGCTGGTTTGATTGAGAAACTCTGTAATCGCAGCATCCAAGACTGCTTCTTCTGGCAAGTCTTTTGTATCACGAATGGTTTCCAAAATCTCTGGATGTTGAGCGTCAAAGAAGGCATGGAACTCTTCCTCGAAACGAACAATATCATCTACTGGAACAGTATCCAAGAAACCATGTGTCAAAGCATAAAGAATGGTTACTTGTTTCTCAACAGGTAATGGTTTGTGAACAGGTTGTTTCAAGACCTCAACTGTACGACGACCGCGGTTCAACTTAGCCTGTGTTGCCGCATCCAAGTCAGAACCAAATTTAGTGAAGGCTTCCAACTCACGGTATGAAGCAAGGTCGATACGAAGTGTACCAGCAACCTTCTTCATGGCTTTGATTTGTGCAGAACCACCTACACGAGATACAGATGAACCCGCATCAATGGCTGGACGAATACCCGCATTGAAAAGACCATCACCAAGGAAGATTTGTCCATCAGTGATAGAAATCACGTTGGTTGCGATATAGGCTGAGATATCTCCTGCTTGTGTCTCGATAAATGGTAAGGCTGTAATTGAACCACCACCAAGCTCATCAGAAACTTTAGCTGAGCGCTCAAGCAAACGGCTGTGAAGATAGAAAACATCCCCTGGGAAGGCTTCACGACCTGGAGGACGACGAAGCAAGAGAGACAGTTCACGATAGGCTACCGCTTGTTTTGATAGATCATCGTATACAATCAAAACATGCTTCCCTTGGTACATAAATTCTTCCGCCATGGCAACCCCAGCATAAGGAGCTAGGAAGAGCAATGGAGATGGTTGTGAAGCAGAAGCTGTCACAACGATTGTGTAGTCCAAGGCACCGTACTGACGAAGTGTTTCTACTTGAGTACGAACTGTTGATTCTTTTTGTCCAATCGCTACGTAGATACAGATCATATCTTGACCTTTTTGGTTCAGGATTGTATCAATCGCAATGGTTGTTTTCCCTGTCTGACGGTCACCGATAATCAACTCACGTTGACCACGACCAATCGGTACAAGGGCGTCAATAGCTTTCAAACCAGTTTGCAATGGTTCTGATACAGACTTACGTTGCATAACACCAGGAGCTGGTGCTTCTACTGGACGAGTTTTATCAGTGTGGATTTCTCCAAGACCGTCAACTGGACGACCAAGCGGATCCACAACACGACCAATCAGACTTTCACCTACTGGGACTTCCATGATTTTACCTGTACGGCGGATTGTATCGCCTTCACGGATATCTGTAAAGTCACCTAGGATGATAATACCAACGTCTGTTGACTCCAAGTTTTGAGCCATACCATAAGAGCCGTTTTCAAAAATCAACAACTCTCCACTCATGGCATTTTCAAGGCCGTGAGCACGCGCGATACCGTCCCCGATATAGGTTACAACACCTGTTTCAGTCACATCAAAATTGGGTTTGAAATTTTCAATTTGTTGCTTAATTAAAGCGCTGATTTCTTGTGCGTTAATTGCCAAAAGAACACCACTTTCTATTTCAAATTTTCTTTAACAACTTTAAGTTGTTGTTTAATACTCACATCAATTGTCTTGTGATTGGCAAAAATAACAAAACCACCAATGAGACTTTCATCGATTTCTTCTTTTACACTCCTTACTTTCAGAGACATTTTTTTCTCAATCAAAGGGAGCAAGCGACTCTTCTGTTCATCTGTTAAAGGATGAGCTGAAGTAATCGTCACTTCAAATCGATTTGTTTCTTTTTCAAGTCGGTTCAAACAATCTACAAGCACATCATAAAAAAGATTTGCTCTGTGATTGTAAATAAGAACCTGGATCAAGTTTTGCAATAAAGGTGACACAGAGTCTTGGAAGAAAGCAATCGTTTTTTCCTTATCAGACTCGTCTACTGCCACTTTTTTTAAAAAAGAAGGTAAGCCTGTTTCTTCAGCAACTTGCTTGATTTGAGTCAAGTCTGAAAAGATACGGTCTTCTTCTCCTTTTTCAAGTACCAATTGGACAAAAGGCATGCTGTATTTTTCAATTACCTTTACTGTTTTCTTGTCCATCAAGCTTCTCCTAGCTGATCGATATACTGATCAATGAGTTCTTTATGGGCATGACCGTCAAGGTTTTGTGAGATGATTTTACCAGCCAAGCTGATTGTCAAATCTGCTACCTCACCCTTAACGCTTTGTAAAGCTTCAGCTTTGTTTTGAGCAATTTCTTGGTTTGCTTTTTCTTTTAAGCGTCCTGCTTCTAGTTTAGCATCTGCTAAAATACTAGCCTTACTTTTCTCAGCTGTTTCTTTCGCATTCTCAATGATTGTCTTAGCTTCTTTACGGCTACCAGCCAATTCATCTTCGCGTTTTTGAGCCAATACTTCTGCTTTTTGACGTGCTTCTTCAGCTCTATCAATATCCGAAGCAATTTTTTCAGCTCTTTCTTCGAAAATGCCTGTAATATTAGACCATGCAAATTTTTTAATCAAGACTAGCAAAAGGATAAAAGAGCCAGCGATTAAAATAAAATTACCAATTAATTCACCTACTGTTACGTGCATCAGTTACTCCTTTCTACTCTTCATCATTAATTTTATTTCCTAGGTACATAGAGGATAATAGTGTAAAGACATAGGCCTGTACACAAGAAATGAACACGGAAAATGCAGTCCAAACTAAGTTTGTTCCAAATGCGATTGGATACCAAAAAATAGCCTGATGTGAAAGTAAGAGAAGCAAGCTTGTCATTACTTCACCTGCAAAGATATTCCCAAAAATCCGCAAAGCAAGAGAAAGGAAATTCGTGACTTCTTCAAGTAGATTCATCGGTGTCATAAATGCAGGAGTTACAAAACCTTTTAGGTATTGTTTAATCCCACGACGACGAATCCCCTCAATGTGCGCCATCACAATAATACAGAAAGACAAGACAAGGTCAAATGAAAGATTTGCAGTTGGCGATGTCCAAAGGTTTGTCCCATCTGTTGTTTGAAGTTTAGCCATCAAACCAAGATTATTGGCGATGACCATAAAAAGAAATAAACATAAGTAAAAGAGTGAGTAATCTTTCATGTAGTGGGAACCAAGGTTAGGTTCTGTAAATCCAATTACAAAATCATAGAGATACTCTAGTACATTTTGTTTACCTTTGGGTTTCAAGGTCATATTACGACTTGCCCAATAGATAAATGCAAAAATCAGAAACACAGACAGCAAAGTCAAGGCTGTCAAAGTTAAATCAAAGGTAACAGGACCAATATTGATGGTTGGATTGATACTTTCTTCCATCTAACATTCTCCCTTCTCCAATTTATATTTCGTTATTTAATAATAAATGAGAAGACAAGAGTTACGAAGAAAGTTCCTTCAATAAAGGCAACCCCTAAAAACATCAAGCTACGAAACTCAGCGATAATATCTGGTTGGCGAGCTACTGATTTCAACAAACCATTCATCAACATACCCTCACCAAGAGACACACCCATACAGGCAAGACATAGACCGAAAAATGTTAAATTCATGACGAATTCTCCTTTTAATTAAAATTTACTTACTTAGTTTAGTCCTAAAAATTGGATTTGTCAACTTTTTACTAACATTGAAAGCGTTTAATGAAAATTATTTACAATTTTACTATTTTTAAGCCTATTATATAGAAAACTTTGTAAAAAACTTGTAATAAATCCGTCCATTATCTAGGTCTTTCTGAAAAATAATGAAAAAATCCGAGATGAAATCTCGGATGGAAATTAATATATTTTTTTAACCTAATGTTCTTTTAGTAAATAGGATTAAAGGGAAAGCAACTAGAAAGCTTTCGTCTCCTGCACGCTTATTAAGCACGAACTGTGACGCTGGTGCCATCTTCCTTATAAAGATTGATAAGTCCTTCTTTGAGAGCTCGAACCATATCTCCTGCTTGAACAGGTTGTGGGACTTTGATTGTCAAGAGTTCCATTGGATTTGGAGCGCGATCGATCTTATTTCCTTTAGCATCATGCAAATCTTCGATATAAGTCTCAAAATGACGGAAACCTGGGCCATAAAACTCAACTTGGTCCCCTTCGTTAATGACGTTCCGTTGGCGAATGGTTGCTGTTTGTGTCGCATCATCGTAAGAAACCACTTCAGCGACAAACTTATACTCAGGAATTTTACGACGAGCACCAAACAACTGCTCATTTTCAGATGGTGTACCATAGTAGAAACCTGTTGCTAATTCACGTTGGGCAACCTTCCACATTTCATCAATCAAGTCCTGCTTGATAGCTTCAAACTTCTCTGGACTTTCTAGATAAGCATCAACAGCTGCCTTGTAGCAGTTTGTTACTGTTGATACGTAGTGAATAGACTTCATACGTCCTTCAATCTTGAGACTGTCCACACCGTTTTCAATCATATCTGGGATATGGTCAATCATGGACATATCAACGGCTGACATTGAAAATTCTTCAGGAATTTCACCTTTAAGACTCTTACGTTCCTTCCCAAATGGCATATCGTAAAGGTCGTACTTCCAACGACAAGACTGAGAGCAACCACCACGGTTAGCATCACGCATACTCATGTGGTTTGAAAGAGTACAACGACCAGAGTAAGAAATACACATGGCTCCATGAACAAAGGCTTCAATCTCAACATCTGTACGTTTGCGAATTTCTGCCAATTCTTCCATTGAAACCTCACGCGCCAAAACGACACGAGTTAAACCTAGTTCTTTCCAGAACTCAAGTGTTTCATAGTTAGTCGCACTTGCTTGGGTAGAGAGGTGGATTTCAAGACCAGGCGCTTCAGTCGCTGCAATCATAATCAAGGCTGGGTCAGACACGATAACTGCCGCGATTCCGATATCACGTAGTTTACGGAACCACTCACCAGCACCAGCCTCATTTCCTTCGTGCATAACCATATTGGCAGCCACATAAACCTTAGCACCATACTTGGCCGCAAACTGGACACCTTCTTCCATCTGTTCGAAAGTAAAGTTTCCGGCACGGCTACGAAGGCCATAGGCCTGACCACCGATAAAGACAGCATCTGCTCCATATTGAACAGCTACCTTTAGCTTCTCTAAAGTCCCTGCAGGTGATAAAACCTCTGGACGTTTTAATGTTTTTGTCATGTTTTCTCCTATTTGCAATATAAAAGTTTGACGTTTTTCCTTCTCATTTTATAGTAAATAAGCCATAAAATCAAGCCTAGACAGATTGTTTTGACAATTCTAATCTTTTATCAGTTGAAACAAGTAGTCAAAAAGCCAGATAAAGTAAAAACCAGTACCCAAAGATACTGGCTAATTAAACTACATGGAATAAGCTAGTCCTTAAATGACTATTCCCACTCACTAAAAGTCAGATATTGGCTATTTAGGGTAGTTGATTTAATAGTGATTGATAATACAATCAATGAGTACGATTTGATATTATTTGAGTCTTTTGTTGTTAAATTGTTGTTAACGGAGATAATGGTATTCTTCTACTTCAAGAAAAATATTATGCTTGCCGACTTTGGTAAAGGTTCTATAACTGTTAATAGCACAATGACTTTTAAAAAGTTTCTTGATGATTATTTTATACCAGACTATAAGAGCCAAGTAAGAAAACGTACTTTTGATATGACACAATCAAAATTTAAAAGACTGTCATTTTTTGAGAATATGAAGTTATCGGATATTCAAGCACCTCATGTAAAGAAGTGGCAAAATGCAATGTTTATAGAGGGGTTATCTAATAATTATATTCGTTCTGTTCATCAAATGTTACAACAGATTTTTGATTTAGCAGTTAAATTGGGTATGTTGTCAAATAATGTTGCTAAGACGGTAGGAAACGTAAAAAAAGACCGTCCTAAAGTTGATTTTTGGACGGTAGAAGAATTTCAGCTATTCATTAGTACATTTGATAAATCTAATATCTATGAATTATTGTATTTTACTACATTTTGGTTTTTCTTTATGACTGGAGTTAGGACAAGTGAATTACAAGCTATTGAATGGTCGAAAATAGATTTTGAAAAAGGTACTGCTTTAATAAACTGCTCAATGTATTATAAAAGCCAAAAAGAGTGGTATCTTACTGATACAAAATCTATATCAGGTGTAAGGCTTTTGTATCTTGATGATGATACATTAGAACATTTGAAATATTGGAAGAAAGCACAATCTCAAATAGGAGAATGTAAATTTGTATTTTCCATAGCAGATAGTCCGTTGGTAAAATCAACTCTTAAACGTGTTCTAAAATCTCATAGTGATTACGCAAAAATAAAATCAATAAGGATCCACGATTTAAGGCATTCTCATGCCAGCTTTATGCTCTCTCTAGGAATGAATGATTTAGAAATGCAAAATCGTCTAGGACATGCTGATATTAAGACAACACTTGGAACCTACTCTCATTTAAGGCCAAATGCTATGAAAGAAGTAGCTACTAGGATGACTGGGAAAGTAGTGGTGAGTGATAATATTGTCAGAAAAAGTAAATTTAATGGCAATCAGAATACTAAAAATTTTCAATCTAAAGTTTTGTCTGACTAGCGAAGTCTGTCCGATTAAACTTTAGATTCCTACGGTAAACTATTAGTGTTTACCGTATTATTAGTTATAATTCATATAATTCCGAGATTACATTTGAAATACTAGTTAGCAACTCTTGCGAGTTTTCCCTATTTATTGCTCACAATATAAATTGAAAATAGGCATGAAAAAGACGATAGATTTTTTATTTCTATCGTCTTTAATACTTTACGTTCGACAAACTGGGAGTTGTCTTTCCGTTGTTGCCAAGAAAGCCTCAATTTATCTATATTTTTCCAATCTCAATAACCCTTCTTCGTCCGGAAGAGTAATCCCATTCTTATAATTATATCCCATCTTCAAATAAAAAGGTGTTGCAGTTATAGAAGCTGGAATTTCTACTCTTTTTGCCCGAAGGAAAAATTCATCTTTCTCAAGTGTTTCAATAATCATTCGCCCTACACCTTTTCCTTGATAATCCGGTAGTACAAAAATAGTGAAAAGACTACTTTCATCTTCTTTATCCCAATATGGTCCTATCGCCCCACACCCAACAATCTTTTCAGCATCACATACCACATAAAAATGCATCCAGTTTGCTCTTTCTAAAATATTTTGTGGTTGCAAAATCTTTACATCATTTTCTATATACTCTAATGAATAATCTTTGATATTAGTAGTTCTTAAAGTTGTTACAACTAATTCTGACACTTTTTCTGCATCTTTAGGTTCAAATTTTCTCACAAACATCTTATTTTTTCCTCCACACCTTCAAATTTATCATATTATACCATATTATACCATATATACCTATTTAAAAGTAGATTAAAGATAAGTATAGTTTATAGTGAAAATTATAGTTTTGTTGTTAAATTGTTGTTAAAATAAAGTAAAAAGCCTTAGAAAGATTGATTTCTAGGCTTTTTTTAACTCATTAACTCTATTCCCACTCAACGGTTGCAGGTGGTTTACTTGTAATATCGTAGACGATACGGTTAACGTGGTCCACTTCGTTTACGATACGTACTGAGATTTTTTGAAGAACTTCCCATGGAATTTTGGCAAAGTCAGCTGTCATACCATCGATCGAGGTGATAGCACGGATTGCAATCGTATAGTCATAAGTACGACCGTCACCCATAACACCGACTGAACGAACGCCTGTGTTAACAGTGAAGTATTGCCAGATATCGCGGTCAAGACCTGCTTTAGCAATTTCCTCACGAAGAATAGCGTCTGACTCACGAACTGTTTCTAGTTTCTCTTCAGTGATTTCACCCATGACACGGATAGCAAGTCCTGGTCCTGGAAATGGTTGGCGCCATACGATATGGTCTGGCATACCAAGCTCTGTACCAAGGGCACGAACTTCATCTTTATAGAGAGTGTTGAGTGGTTCAATCAATTCAAACTGCATGTCTTCTGGAAGACCACCCACGTTGTGGTGTGACTTGATAGTTTGAGCTGTATCTGTACCAGACTCGATAACGTCTGTGTATAAGGTACCTTGAGCAAGGAATTTCACATCTTTGAGCTTACTTGCTTCGTCATCAAAGACATACACAAATTCGTTACCGATGATTTTACGTTTTTGTTCTGGGTCAGAAACGCCAGCAAGTTTATCAAGGAAACGTTTAGCAGCGTCTGCTTTGACGATATTCAAACCAAACTTACCACCAAGCATGTCCATAACTTGGTCCGCTTCTCCTTTACGAAGAAGACCGTGGTCTACAAAGATACAGATTAATTGATTGCCAATAGCCTTTTGGAGAAGAACCCCAACAACTGAAGAGTCAACCCCACCTGATAGACCAAGAAGGACACGTTTATCACCGACGGTTTCACGAATTTTTTGGATCTGCATATCAATGAAGTTATCCATTGACCAGTCGCCTTTAGCCTTACAGATGTTAAGGGCAAAGTTACGAAGGATGTCATTCCCGTATACAGAATGGCGAACTTCAGGGTGGAATTGGATACCGTAAATATGTTTATCAGGGTTTTCGATGGCTGCGTATGGGCAGTCAGCTGATGTACCTGTACGAACAAAGTCAGCAGGAATTTCAGTAACCGCATCACCATGGCTCATCAAAACAGTCTGCTCGTCTGGTGTTGATTCAAAAAGAGCTGATGGTGTGTGAGTAAGAGTTGATTGACCGTATTCACGATTTCCAGCATCACCTGCAGGAACAACTTTTCCTCCAAGTTTATGGGTCAATAACTGCATACCATAACAAATTCCCAAAATAGGAATTCCAAGTTCGAAGATTTCTGGGTCAATATCAAATGAACCATCTTCGTATACAGAGTTTGGACCACCTGAAAGGATGATTCCTACAGGGTTGATTTCACGAACTTCAGCAGCTGAAATTTTATGGCTTTTTAGTTCTGAAAAAACACCAATCTCACGGATACGGCGTGAAATCAGCTGGTTGTATTGGCTACCATAGTCCAACACGATGATTTTTTCTACATCTTTCAAATCAGTTGAAATGTTGCTCATCTTTTTCCTTTCTTAAAAGAAATATCTTTTTTCAATATTCTATCACAAATAAGGGTGAATTACCAACTAAACAAGGCGAAGATTGACTTTTTCTTGTTTATTAGGGTACAATAGAGAAAAGATAGAAATGAAGTGAAAATATGCTACCTGCTTATATGAAAATCCATGATCAGATTAAAAAGGATATTGACGAACATCGTTGGGCTATTGGGGAGAGGCTTCCTAGTGAACGAGACTTAGCAGAGCAGTTTGCGGTCAGTCGCATGACCCTCCGCCAAGCTATTTCCCTCTTGGTCGAAGAAGGAGTTTTAGAGCGACGTGTAGGAAGTGGCACCTTTGTATCCAGTACACGTGTACAAGAAAAGATGCGAGGGACAACCAGTTTTACTGAAATTGTTAAGTCCCAAGGTAAAGTTCCCTCTAGCCAGCTCATTTCCTACAGAAAAACCATTCCCAATGAGCAAGAAGTTGCCAAGTTAGGCATTTCTCCAACGGAAAATATTATCCGAATGGAACGGGTTCGCTATGCCGACCAAGTTCCTCTGGTTTATGAAGTTGCTTCTATTCCTGAAAAATTCATTAAGGACTTTAAAAAAGAAGAAATCACCAGTCATTTCTTCCAAACTCTACAAAAACATGGCTACCGTATTGGCAAATCACAGCAGACCATCTATGCTCGCCTTGCTAAGGAAAAAATCGCCCACTATTTAGAAGTTGAAAAAGGACATGCTATTCTTGGTCTGACTCAGGTTTCCTACCTAGAAGATGGTACTGCATTTGAATACGTAAAAAGTCAGTATGTAGGCGAACGTTTTGAATTTTATCTTGAAAACAATTAATACTCTTCGAAAATCAAATTCAAAACGTGTCAACGTCGCCTTGCCGTACTCAAGTACAGCCTGCGGCTAGTTTCCTATTTTGCTCTTTGATTTTCATTGAGTATAAAATACTACGCAAAAACTCTCTGTCACGGACAAAGAGTCTTTTTATTTTTCTAAGAGTAAATCTTTCAAAGAAATCAGAGTTACAGCAAACAATATCATTGCCATACCAAGAAAATCAATGGGATAAAATTGTTCATTCATGATTAGGAAGGCAAAGAAAACAGCCGAAATTGGCTCAATTGAAGCCAACAAACTTGACTTGACCGGCCCAATCAGACTGGCTCCTTTTAGAAAGGCTGTATAGGCAAAGACAGTCCCGATAAGGATAATACCTGCAAAAGCAAGGAGAAAATCAAGACTAGTCGGGATAGCGGCCTGTAGAACTCCTGTAAAAGGAAGGGCGACCAAACCTGCTATGACCATTCCTACACCAATGACCAAACTGCTACCCCACTTCTTAATCAAGGTTATGGGCAAAATGATATACAGGGCGTAAGTCAGAGCAGAAAAGAGCCCCCAGAATAGGCCAGAAGGTGTCATGGATAACTGGTCCAACTGCCCATGTGTTGCGATCAGGAAGGTTCCTCCGATGGCTAATATGATAGAAACAATCTCTCCCAGTGTCGGCGCCACCTTATCCTTGATACAGCTATAAATCAAAATCCCGACAGGACAAACATACTGAAGCACTGTCGCGGTACCTGCATTGGTCTCCTGAATAGCAGTTAGATAGGCAAATTGATTGAGGAAGAGACCAATTAGAGCAAAAATGAGAAGAGACAGCAAACTCTTTCTATCCTTTAAAAAGGCCAGCATTCTATCCTTTGCAGTGGCATAAGCCAAGAGCATGAGAATCCCACCGGCGATAAAAAGTCGTAAGTTAGTTAAAACCAGAGCCGAAATTCCGTGTGCCATCAGGTATTGCCCACTCGTTCCTGACAAGCCCCAAGCAATCCCAGCCACAACTGTTAATAGAGTCCCTTTTAAACTATTTGACATGTCTCTCCTTACTATTCTTTGCGAATCAAGTCCATCACTTGATTGCGGTCTACAATCCATTGAGCCCTCTCATCCTTTTCATAGGTGCGATTCGATAGGAAAATGGCCGCTTCTTGCTTCCGACGATTCCACATGATAAAGGTACCTGTATAGCCCGTATGGTCTAGCCAATCTCCTTCCAAATTCCATGCCAAAGAACGTTCCTTGTCATCCAAAGGAGAAAAATTTTGACTCAAGTCTCTTGCAAAATCATCTGCTAAATAGTGTTCTAAAAAGATTTGTAAATCCTTTACAGTCGAAAACAAACCAGCACTCCCTGCATGTCTGCCCAGGAGGCGAGCCTTGGGATCATGTACCAGACCTGCCTCGACACCTCTGACGGTTGGAACAGCAAGCTCAACAGGCCCAAATTGGGTTTCCGTCATTCTCCAAGGATTCCAAACTTGTTCCTGTAAAATCACATCCAAATCCTTATCAAAGATTCTTTCCAAAATAAAGCCCAAAAGTAAAAAATGGACATCCGAATAAAGAAAGGCTGGCTGACTTCGTCTCTTGAGATGAAACATAGCTTCCTTTAATTCTGAGGCTGTTAAAAGATCACGATTGGGAATAAAAGGATCAAGATCTGTTGCGTGAGTCAAGAGCTGGCGAATAGTGATGTCTGGATAATCACTCTCTGGTAAAAAATCTGTTACCGGTCTGTCAATATCTAATTGACCATTTTCCCACAAGAAGGTAAAAACGGTGCCAACCCCAACAACCTTGCTGACACTAGCTAGATCATAAACCAGTCCTGCCTCGGTCTGCAAGCCATGCTCTGGGTCACTCTGGCCTAAATAGAACTCCGTCCATTGATTGTCCTTAAAATACGCAAAAGAGGCTCCGGGATAAATCCCTGCCTCGATTTGTTCTTCTATTTTTTTAATAATCTTGGTCCACTTCATACTTCTTCAAACCACAATTCAACATTATTTCTATCTTTTCCAAGGAAGAATTTTTCAGACTTAGGAATAAAATATTCTGTAGACTCAAACTTCTGGCGCAGACTTACTAAATCTAATTCATTGACCAAGAATTTGAGCATAGATAAGTCCCAGGTAACCGTACTGTCCACAGTCAAATCCTGCCCCTGTGCTGGAATAAAATCAAGGGATTCCCCAATTTCAGATGATTCCAAGAAACTTTCGATATTAGTTGGGAGGTGTAATTCCATAGAAATCTCAAATTTACTTAAAGAAATTGACTCCAGATCTGTTTGAAATCTAGGCTTTTCTTCTACTTCTACTAGACTTGCTCTGTCATCTTCTGCATGAATCAAAATCAAATCATTTTCGGGTGAAAAAATCTCAAAAGCGTAGCCATTTTGACCTTTATATAATTGATGAATCGAATCTGTTTTAGCTAATAAGGCCTCGATTTCTAAGGGATTTTCCACCTTGACAATCAATCTAGCTAGTTTTTTTCTTCCCTCTACCTTACGAGTGCGCATACTTGGAGCTTCTTCTAAAACCAGCTTTTCTAAACCTGTTTGATCACCTAGTGACAGAAAGGCTGACTCTTCTAATAAGGCCATCATGCCAAGGGTTCCTATATAAAATGTTTCATTTAATTTTCTATTATTAACTTTTAAAGTAGGAATAATCCGTACAATCTGATTTACATTCATAAACTCCTCCAACTCTTTTATTTTAAAGGATTTTAGAATTTTTTACAAGAAATTATGCTCAGATTTACCAATTTTCACCCCATTAAAAATTTTTCTTCAAAAGGCTGACCTAAAACTCCATTTTTAGGGAAACATACAAAAGTCAAAAAATAGATAGTATAAACTGGAATGCTAATCAATGGATTGATAAGAAATAATTGACTGTCTTTGTTGATTTTTGATTACGGAGGAATATTAGAAATAAAAAGAACCAGCTCTTAGAACTGATTCCTTTTACAAGTGAAAAATTAGTTATTTTCAACTTTTTCATCGTATTTTGGTCTTAGTGTTGTACCTGAGTTAACAATGGTACGTTTTTGAACAAGAGGAAGGTCTGTGCGATTATAAACTGTACGCCATGGTTCCCAAACAAGACCTGTTTTTTCTTGAATCTTCACGCGAATATTGCGCACATTTCCTCTAAATTGAAGTTCAGTTTGGAAACCAGCTGTTCTGTTTTTACCATTATCTTCCCATTGACGTGAGCGAATGCTTTCAACTCCATCCTTATCATAAGTTACTTCATCCCAGTAAACATAGTAGCGAGCGATATAAGCTCCCTTATGGTGTAATTTGAGGTAACCATTTTTATATGAAGTCACTTTAGTTTCAATGTAGTCTGTATTGCTTTGAATTGTGGCTACTTGATTATCTTTCAAGAATGCAGTCTTATAAGAAATTGGAACAGCAGGGTTTTGTGTACTGAAAGTAGCTCCTTCTTGAATCAATTTCTTCAAATCTTCTACTGTACCTGTCACAACACGTGCAGCGCCATCAGCATTTCCACCTACGATTGAAACTGTTACAGTTGTATTCTTCAAGACACGCGCCCATTCAGATTCTGGTTTAATAGGCACCCCTTTGATGACAGCATTAATTGCTGCTTTCAACTCTGTACTCTTGCTTGTTGTTTCAAACTTAACATACATTTGACGTCCGTATGAAACGCTGGATACATATACAGGAGGTGTTGTTGCATCAATTCCACGTGCTTTCAATTGATCAACCGTTACTCCTGGAGCAAATACATCTGATGGATTTTTTGGAGCATCAAAGTTAGCAGTATAGTAAATTTGTTTAAAATCAACAACTTCAACTTGTTTTTCACCTTTGTTCACAGCCTCAAAGTCAATTTTCAAATTAACACCGACTTTTTCAAAATCACTTCCGAATTTTGCTTTCAATTGATTCATGCTGTAAGCAGAAGTTGATTCATACTGCATACGTGCTGGAGCAGGATTTTTCGCAGCATACTTTTCATGCCAACGATTTAACAGGGTATTTACACCTTCCTGCATACCACTTGCAGTTGGTTTGGCATCTACATAGCTATCTCCGCCAACCATACCTGGCAAGTCGACGCTAATTCTACCTTTGCTACGATCTAAACTAATTTGTTGTGGTTTATTTTCTAGGAGATCTTGATTTGCTTTAAACAATGCACCTAGGAAAATATCTCCGTTACCATTAATGGCAACATCAGCAGAACCATTAGAAAGGTTTTTCTTCACTTTTTCTACAACCACAAATTCACTTCCTTGTTGTTTTGTACTTGTATTAGTGTAATTTTCTAATGCTTCGCCTTTTCTAGTCAAAATGTTTAGTTTATCATAGTTTAAACCAAATAAATAGTTATTTAACTCTGCAGTATAATCTTTTTTGGCTTTGTTTTCTGTTTCAACTTTGTTTTCTGTTTTCTTATTTGCTACTACTTTTTCTTCTTTTACAGCACGATATACTTCAACTTCTGCTAAACTAAGAGGAGTTTTAGATTTATTTAATTCAATTTTTACATATCGTGCATTAACTCCTGAGAATTGAACATCAACTGTTGGTTGATTGTTTAAGCTATCAACATGTTGACGAGTTACTTCATTTCCAGCTTTATCCAACAAAATAACATCAAAATTAGATAAACGATTTGCTACATCCCCATCTCCACGATTGTAAATACGAACAGTTCCCACACCTTCTTCTTTTTCTAGATCAACTTTCCACCAAGAATGATCTTGAAAATTTGTATGAGTAACTGAGTGATGTCTGTAATTATTATCTCGATTACCGTCAACCGCTCTAGAAGCATCTGCATCATAATAAGTCGAACTCTGACTTGCAGACTTATGAGCAGCAATATTTTCACCAGCAACTTCAGCAACGCTTGGTTCTGTTGCTTTTACTACATTGGTTTGAAATACAAGGCCAGAACCTAGCAAAAAGGCTGCAATGGCAACACCACATACTCCAACACTACGTTTACGAATAGAATAACGAAATCCTTTATCTTGTTTGTTTTGAGACATACAAAACTCCTATATATATTTGAACGAATTATTTCTTGAACGCGCTTTCTTGAAACAATAAGAGTATAACATAAAAATATTATAGATGCAATCATTTTCTTAAAAAATTATTATTTTTTATTAGTTCAACTTGTATAGTTGCTCATATGTTAACAATTTCACATTTAAATACCAAGCGGTCTATACCACTAAAAATAAGAAAACGAGCAGGCTTGAGTCCCTATCAGTTGGAAATCAGCACTGTTCGTTTTTGTATATATAATCAGATTCAACTCTTAAATCTATAACTTAAGAAATTTTTTAATGAAAAGCTTTTCATTGTTTTTTATCATCTCTTAGATTCAAATTCTTTATAAACTTCCTGAAGATAGGCATCAAAAACTTCTTCATCTGAAATGGTATCGGATATAAAGCTTCCGTTGCTGGTTCGTTCTGACAGATTCAAGTCTTGTAGTCGACTTTCATAGATTGTTCCTTTGTTAGATTGGATAAGCAAAGTTTGATCGTTCCCGTTCACTTCTGTACTAAAGAGGTCACCAACGAAACCTTGCTCTGCAACTGCACCTGCCAAGAAGACACGATGCGGTTTGTTTTTCAACTCACGCAAGACTTGTAGCCCTCGTTTGGCACGGCTGGTTGCTGGAATTTCGTCAATAGAAACACGTTTCAAGCTTCCACGTTGAGTCAAAAGGTAGAAGGATGAGGTATTACAGATAAAGGCCGATTGGAGGACATCATCTTCTTTCAGGTTCATAGCCTTGACACCTGCAGCCTTGGCACCGACAACAGGAACCTCTTCGATATTGAAACGCAGGGCATAACCATTTTGGCTAATCAAGAGAACATCATCCAGTTTAATCGGAGCTACTGCTACAATCTGGTCTGTCTCGTCTTTAAGCTTAGCATACTTAACCGACTTAGATTTATAGGTCCGCCATGGAGTGAACTCTTTTCGTTCTACGCGTTTAATTTGACCAAGACGAGTTGCAGCAAAGTAAGTTGTCGCATCATCAAACTGATCTACTACTTCAACATAAAGGATTTCTTCGTTAGTTTCAAAGTTGGTAATGGTTTGGCTCAGATGCTCTCCGATATCCTTCCAACGAATATCAGCCAATTCATGGATTGGTCTGTAGATGACATTTCCAAGACTTGTGAACATCAAGAGATGCTGGGTTGTCTTGGCAGATTGAACAAAGATCAAACGGTCATCATCACGCTTGCCAATTTCTTCCAGCGTTGAAGCCGCAAAGGAACGTGGACTAGTACGCTTGATGTAACCTGCCTTGGTCACGCTGACATAGGTATCTTCCTCGGCAATCAAACTAGCTGTATCAATCTCGATTGCTTTTGCTGTGTCTTCTAAGCTACTCAAACGTGGTGTCGCAAATTTCTTCTTGACCTCACGAAGCTCTTTCTTCATGAGATTGTACATAGTCCGCTCATCACCGATAATAGCCGCAAGCATGGCAATCTTTTCACGAAGTTCTGCTTCTTCTTCCTGCAAGACAATCACGTCTGTATTGGTCAAACGGTAAAGCTGCAAGGTAACGATGGCCTCAGCCTGTTCTTCTGTAAAATCATAGCTGACCTTGAGGTTTTCCTTTGCGTCAGCCTTATTCTCAGAAGCACGGATAAGAGCAATGACTTCGTCCAAAATCGAAATCACGCGAATCAAACCTTCGACGATATGGAGACGTTTCTCAGCCTTTTCCTTGTCAAAGCGGGAACGAGCCAAAATCACTTCACGACGGTGGGCGATGTAGCTAGACAAGATTGGAACGATCCCAACCTGACGAGGTGTAAAATTGTCAATCGCCACCATGTTAAAGTTGTAGTTGATTTGCAGATCAGTGTATTTGAAAAGATAATTAAGAACAAGCTCCGTATTAGCGTCTTTTTTGAGCTCAATAGCGATTCGAAGACCATCACGGTCAGACTCATCGCGAACCTCAGCAATACCAGCCACCTTGTTATTGACACGAACATCATCGATTTTCTTGACTAGATTGGCCTTGTTGATTTCATAAGGAATCTCAGTAATAACAATTTGTTCCTTACCACCTTTTAGATTTTCAATCTCAGTCTTGGAACGAACAACCACGCGCCCTTTCCCAGTTTCATAGGCCTTCTTGATTTCATCACGACCCTGGATAATCCCTCCAGTCGGGAAGTCTGGTCCCGGCAAGAATTCCATGAGTTTATCCACCTTGGCAGTTGGGTGGTCAATCATGTAAACCGCCGCATCAATGACCTCAGCCAAATTATGGGGAGGAATGTCTGTGGCATATCCAGCCGAAATACCAGTCGATCCATTTACCAAGAGATTTGGAAAAGCTGCTGGCAAGACTGTCGGCTCTTTCTCGGTATCGTCAAAGTTCCAAGCAAAGGGAACTGTCTTCTTCTCGATATCCTGAAGAAGATAGCCAGCAATTTCAGACAGACGTGCCTCAGTATAACGCATAGCCGCAGGCGGATCTCCATCCATAGAACCGTTATTACCGTGCATTTCGACTAGAATCTCACGATTTTTCCAGTCCTGTGACATACGAACCATGGCATCATAGATAGAACTGTCACCGTGTGGGTGAAAATTCCCCATGATGTTACCGACAGACTTGGCCGACTTACGGTAACTCTTGTCAAAGGTATTGCCATCCTTATTCATCGAATAAAGAATACGGCGCTGAACCGGCTTCAAGCCATCACGAATGTCTGGCAAGGCTCGGTCTTGAATAATGTATTTGGAGTAGCGACCAAAGCGCTCTCCCATAATGTCCTCCAGGGACATGTTTTGAATGTTACTCATATAGGATACAGAGCCCGTAAAATATCAAGTGAAAATAGAAAATTCTTGAAGTAAGCAAGCTCACCAGAGAATTTATCTTTTTCACGCGTCATTTAGGGCGTGTTCAACTCCTTTCAAAGAATATAGAGTAGGTTTTTACAGAAAAGGTGTTCAGTTAAGATATAAAGGGACGATTTGGCTTGCCAAAAATGTCTGTAGAAAAATAGAAAATCGATGTAGGGCTCGATGAAGTCAAGACGATTTGATTTGACTTTTTTCCGAATAAAATTAGTCCCGTATTCAGTTACTACAAATAACCAAACGACCCTTTCTGTAGTTTAATGTGTTTAAAATGCGTTGCTTCAGTTAATAAGAAATTTCACATAGCATTCAGGGCGTGTTCAACTCCTTTAAAAAAATGTAGAGTAAATACTATAAAAAAATATAGAGTAAGTGAATTTTATCCAATTCCTGTATCGTCATTTCCACTTGAAATGTCTACTCCACAAATCCTCGTTTATACTTGATATGGCTGGCGATATTACTATCTACATCTTTCTTATCCCAAAGTTGGAGTTCCCATGGATAATAAAAATTACTTTTATTTTTAAAATAGATATGAATACCGACATAGCCATCTTTATCACGTAAATACCAGTTTTTTAGTCCGTACAGCTCTTGCCAATCATCTAGTTTCTCCATAACTTGAGCTATCTCTTTGGAGCTTAAAATCATACGAGCACCAAAAATATCATTAAGAATTGAATTCACAGGATAGCCCTCTTGACGCTCTGAAAAACGTGTAATTTTATCTAAAATAGACTCAGAAGTTTTGACACGATAAACATAGGCAATATCTTGGACATCCGCTTTCATCAGATAATCATTAATTGACTCATGTAAATTCAGACGGTAGGCCAGAATTGCTTTAGTCGGAACTTTTGAAAAGGTATGCTTGAGATTGATTTTTTCCACCTTACCCGTTTCAAAATAATCTTTAGAATATTCTCGATGAATACGATTAATCTCTGTAATGAGGCGTTCCACTTTTTCAATCATGAGTCTTCTCCTCTCGCTTTTTCATTTTTCTAGTTATTCCCAAACTTCTTTACTCTCTCCTCAGCATACTGAATCATCTTCTCAGCCACTTCTTTATCGTAGTCAAAGCCCAGCTTTTGAGCAAGTCTTTGAGCTAAAGTTCCATGGTAGCAAATAAAGACTGGGGGATTTCATCTAAACTTGAGAAATCAAGTAGATTTGAGAATTGTTTCTCTTTCTCAGCAGGTAAATAGTTAAAGAGATACTTGTAGTTCTTGCCGATATCGATTTTTCCCCTGTCACTTGCGACCTGCCAAGATAAGACTTTCAGAAGTTCTTGTTGACAAATGCCGTAGAGATGGTTAGTCGCGTAGATGACTTGCTTACGACAAATCCCTTTGACCACGTAGGCTGACACCCACCAAAATTCATTGCAGGATTTTTCAAAATCTGTCTCACTAGCTGGGCTTGTCCAGTAACGCTGGGGAGTTGGAGAATAAGGCGCAAACAAACCCTTCTCATCTTCTAAAACTATGAATTTCGACTCGCTATCTACCCATTCTTTCATGTGTTCTTTAGGACAGAGGGTTAGATCAATTCGATTCCCATCTTCAAAGAGCATGAGATAGAGACGACGTTGACCAAGGGTGACTTCTTGCTCAATAATGCGTTTGCCAAACCGGTCCAACCAAGATAAATCTGTAATCAGCTCGTCCAGATTCTCTACAACATAGACCACATCGTAGTCTTGAAATTCATCTTTTGGAGCTTTTGTATCGGTTCGCGAACCAGACATGGCGACAGCTTTGACTTGTAAAGTTTTGGCAGTCTGTAAAATCAGATCTAGCATTTCTGTTTCAGCTCTCATGTTGATACCCATTCATTAAAAAGTGACTTAAAACACTGTCGCTTCTTCCAACGTAAACTTGACATTATCTTCAATCCACTTACGGCGTGGTTCGACCTTATCTCCCATGAGGACATTGACACGGCGTTCGGCGCGTGCTAGGTCTTCGATGGTGACACGTATGAGGGTACGGGTTTCTGGATTCATGGTTGTTTCCCAGAGCTGGTCGGCGTTCATCTCTCCAAGTCCCTTGTAACGTTGTAGGGTAGCGCCTTTACCGAACTGTTTGCGGAGTTCTTCTAGTTCACCGTCCGTCCAAGCATAAGCCACTTCTTCTTTCTTTCCTTTTCCTTTAGACATCTTGTAAAGAGGCGGGAGGGCAATATAGACATGTCCTGCTTCGACTAGCGGACGCATGTAACGGTAGAAAAATGTCAAGAGCAAGGTCTGGATATGGGCACCATCAGTATCGGCATCGGTCATGATAATGATCTTGTCATAGTTGGCATCTTCAATAGAGAAGTCTGCTCCAACACCCGCACCAATGGTATAAATCATGGTATTGATTTCTTCATTTTTGAGGATATCTGCCATCTTGGCCTTGGCTGTATTGATAACCTTACCACGAAGAGGTAGAATAGCCTGGAACTTGCGGTCACGGCCTTGTTTGGCAGAACCACCGGCAGAGTCCCCCTCAACCAGATAGAGTTCATTCTTAGCTGGATTCTTGGACTGGGCTGGGGTCAATTTCCCAGACAGCAAGCCCTTGTCTTTTTTATTTTTCTTACCATTTCGGCTCTCATCACGCGCCTTACGTGCCGCCTCGCGAGCGTCACGGGCCTTGATAGCCTTGCGGATGAGGTTAGAAGCCAATTCACCATTTTCCATAAGAAAGAAGGTCAACTTATCCGCCACAATGCCATCCACAACTGGGCGAGCTAGTGGACTTCCTAGTTTGTCCTTGGTCTGTCCTTCAAACTGAAGGTGTTCTTCAGGAACCAAGATAGAAAGAACGGCCGCTAGTCCCTCACGATAGTCTGAACCTTCAAGATTTTTATCTTTTTCCTTGAGAAGCCCCGTCTTACGCGCGTAGTCATTCATAACCTTGGTAATAGCGGACTTGAGTCCTGTCTCGTGCGTTCCACCGTCCTTGGTACGAACGTTATTAACAAAGGATAGAATGTTATCTGAAAATCCATCGTTGTACTGGAGGGCAACTTCCACTTGGAAACCATTATCTTCCCCCTCAAAGTAGAGAACTGGTGTCAAGGTTTCCTTGTCTTCGTTCAGATAAGAAACAAAGTCTTGTACCCCATTCTCATAGTGGAATTTTATCCCTTCATCTGTTCGCTTATCTGTCAGAGACAAGGTCACATTTTTCAAGAGAAAGGCTGATTCATTAAGACGCTCTGAGATGGTATTGTACTTGAAATCTGTCGTAGAGAAGATCGTCGCATCAGGCATAAAAGTAACCTTAGTACCTGTTTTAGACTTGGGCACTGTACCAATTTTCTTCAGAGTCGTGACAGGTTTTCCACCATTTTCAAAACGTTGCTTATAGATTGCCCCGTCACGGGTAATTTCAACTTCCAGCCAACTAGAAAGGGCATTAACAACAGAAGAACCTACCCCGTGGAGACCACCTGATGTCTTATAACCACCTTGACCAAATTTTCCTCCTGCGTGGAGAATGGTAAAGATAACCTCAACAGTTGGAATTCCCATCGCGTGCATACCAGTTGGCATCCCACGTCCGTGGTCTTGCACAGTCAAACTCCCATCTTTATTGATGGTCACATCAATACGGTCACCAAATCCAGACAAGGCCTCATCGACAGCATTATCGACGATTTCCCAGACGAGGTGATGAAGACCTGCACCATCGGTCGATCCGATATACATCCCTGGACGTTTACGGACCGCATCCAACCCTTCTAGCACCTGAATGGCATCATCATTATAATTGTTAATATTGATTTCCTTTTTTGACACAAGGAACCTCCTATTCGTTCATCTTTACTATTCTACAGGTTTTCCAAGGATTTTGCAAAATTTTTCTTTCTCCGGTGTGACAATTTCAGAAGAGATTCTCTGCCTTTCTTCTCCATTTCATGATATAATAGGAGTATGATTACAATAGCTTTATTAATCCTAGCCTATCTGCTGGGTTCGATTCCGTCTGGTCTCTGGATTGGACAAATTTTCTTTCAGACAAATCTGCGTGAACACGGTTCTGGAAATACTGGAACGACCAATACTTGCCGCATTTTAGGAAAAAAAGCGGGAATGACGACATTTGTGATTGACTTTTTCAAAGGAACCCTAGCAACGCTTCTTCCGATTATTTTTCATCTGCAAGGCGTTTCGCCTCTTATCTTTGGACTTTTAGCTGTCATTGGCCATACCTTCCCTATCTTTGCAGGATTTAAGGGAGGCAAGGCTGTCGCAACTAGTGCTGGAGTGATTTTCGGATTTGCTCCTGTCTTCTGTCTCTACCTTGCAGTTGTTTTCTTTGGAACCCTCTATCTTGGTAGTATGATTTCGCTATCTAGTGTCACAGCATCTATCGCGGCTGTCATCGGAGTTCTACTCTTTCCACTTTTTGGTTTTATCCTGAGCAATTATGACCCTCTCTTCATCGCTATTATCTTAGCACTTGCTAGTTTGATTATCATTCGGCATAAGGATAATATCACACGTATCAAAAATAAAACTGAAAATTTGGTCCCTTGGGGATTGAACCTAACTCACCAACATCCAAAAAAATAAAACGTCAGTACATTCTGAACTGACGTTTTTCGTATGCTTATTTTGATTTGATATAGTTGATACCATCTGCTTTTGGTGCGACTGCTTTTCCAAAGAAGGCTGCCAAGACAAGAATTGTCAAAACGTAAGGTGCGATTTGAAGGTAAACCGCAGGCACTCCTTGTAGGAATGGCAATTGAGAACCGATAACGGCCAAACTTTGTGAAAGTCCAAAGAAGAGACTAGAAAGCATGGCTCCGATTGGATTCCATTTCCCAAAGATCATCGCGGCAAGGGCGATAAATCCAGGTCCAACAATAGTTGTCACTGAGAAGTTAACTGAGATGGATTGAGCATAAATCGCTCCCCCAATTCCACCTAGGAAACCTGAAATGATAACTCCTAGATATCTCATCTTGTAGACATTGATTCCCAAGGTATCAGCTGCTTGAGGATGTTCACCGACAGAGCGGAGACGAAGACCAAAGCGAGTCTTGAAGAGGATAAACCAAGCAAGGAACGAGAAGGCAATCGCTAGATAACCAAGTAGACTAGTTGACTTGAAGAAGATATCACCAATCACTGGGATATTTGCCAAGACTGGGAAGTCAAAGCGTCCAAAAGTTTGACTTAGGTTGTCGGTTTGTCCTTTGTTATAAAGAACTTTAACCAAGAAAACAGCCAAGGCTGGCGCCATCAAGTTCAATACCGTACCGCTGACAACATGGTCTGCACGGAAATGAACCGTCGCTGCTGCGTGGATGATAGAAAAGATTCCCCCTACCAATCCTGCTACAAGCAAAGATAGCCATGGAGTTGCTGCTCCAAATTGTTCTGCAAATTCAAGGTTAAAGACAACTCCAGAAAAGGCACCCATAACCATAATTCCTTCAAGGCCGACGTTTACCACACCACCACGTTCAGAGAAAACACCGCCAATACTTGTAAAGATGAGGGGTGCTGAGTAAATCAGCATAGAAGACACCAAGAGGGTGAGCAAGGTTGTAATAGACATCTTTACTTACCTCCTTTAACTTGTTTTTTCGGTTTGACAAAGCGTTCGATAAGGTAATGAACACTGACAAAGAAGATAATAGAAGCTGTTACAATGCTGACAAGCTCAGACGGTACCTGCGCCGCATTCATACCTGGGGCTCCAACTTGGAGAACACCAAACAAGAAGGCTGCAAAGAGAATACCAATTGGTGAGTTGGCCGCAAGCAGACTAACTGCCATTCCATTAAATCCGACAGCTAATGATGCCCCTTGAACATAGACGTTCTGGAAGGTTCCAAGCCCTTCAACGGCTCCACCAAGACCAGCTAAGGCACCTGAGATAATCATTGAAAGGATAATCGTTCTTTTTGCAGAAATACCAGCATATTCTGAAGCATGTGGATTAAGACCAACCGCACGAATTTCAAAACCAAGAGTCGTTTTCTTGAGCATGAACCAAATAACTGCAACGGCAATGATGGCAAAGAAAATACCAATATTCATCCGTGAGTTACCAGTCAACTCAGCTAACCAAGGTGTCTGGTAGGTTGCATTAGCCCCAACACGAATGGTCGAATCTGTACTTTGCATAAAGTCTTTAGGGAAGGCATGAATCAAGGCATTTCCTACATACAAGACGATGTAGTTCATCATAATGGTTACGATAACCTCTGACGTCCCTAGATAAGCCCTAAGAATACCTGGAATCGCTCCGACAATCCCACCAGCAATTAAGGCAATCACGATAGTTGCTAGAATCATCAAGGGACGTGGCATATCTGGATGCGACAAAGCAAACCAACCACTAAGAATCCAACCAGCCAAGGCCTGACCAGGAAGCCCTACGTTAAAGAAACCTGCACGACTGGCAACAGCAAAACCAAGACCAATCAAGACCAAAGGCCCCATAGCACGGAAGATTTCTCCAATCCCACGCAGGCTACCAAAGGCTGTATAGAACAATTCTTCATAGCCCCAAATAGCATCATAACCAAAGATCCACATAACAATGGCCCCGAGTAAAATTCCTAGGAAGACAGAAATCAAGGGAACCGAAATTTGTTGTAATTTTTTAGACATCACTCTTCTCCTTTCCCAAGTTTCCACCAGCCATCAAGACACCTAGTTCTTGTTTATTGGTTGTTTCTGGTGATACAATACCTTGAATCTTACCATCGTGGATAACGGCAATACGGTCTGAGACGTTTAAAATCTCATCCAACTCAAAGCTGACAACAAGGACAGCTTTCCCATTATCACGCTCTTCAATTAAGCGCTTGTGGATATATTCAATGGCACCGACATCCAACCCACGAGTTGGCTGGCTGACGATAAGGAGATCAGGATCTCGATCAATTTCACGAGCAATAATTGCTTTTTGTTGATTTCCTCCTGAGAGTGCCGCTGCAGGAACAAATTCGCTGGCAGCACGAACATCAAACTCTTCCATTAGCTTTTTAGCATAAGAAGTGATATTCGCATAGTTCAAAATTCCATTTTTACTATGTGGTTCTTTATAGTAGGTTTGAAGGGCAATATTTTCAGAAATCATCATTTCCAAAATCAAACCATCACGATGACGGTCTTCTGGAACGTGCCCAACACTCAACTCTGTAATCTGACGTGGGTGCAAGCCTACAATTGAATTTCCTTTTAGCTCGATGCTACCAGATTCAACCTTGCGAAGACCTGTAATGGCTTGAATCAGTTCAGACTGACCATTTCCATCAATCCCCGCAATCCCAACAATCTCTCCAGCACGAACATCCAAGGATAGATTTTTAACAGCTGGAACACCGCGGTTTTCATTGACCACCAAGTCTTTAATAGACAAGACCACTTCTTTTGGTTGAGAAGCTTGTTTCTCTGTTTTAAAGGAAACAGAACGTCCCACCATCATTTCTGCCAAATCAGCATTGGTAGCCCCTGCGATTTCTACAGTTTCAATTGATTTCCCACGACGGATAACTGTAACACGGTCAGAAACTGCGCGAATCTCGTCCAACTTGTGGGTAATCAAGATAATTGATTTCCCTTCTTTGACAAGATTTTTCATAATAGCCATCAACTCATCAATTTCTGATGGAGTCAAAACAGCCGTTGGTTCGTCAAAAATCAGGATATCAGCCCCCCGATAAAGGGTTTTTAAAATTTCTACACGTTGTTGGGCTCCAACTGAGATGTCTGCTACCTTGGCAGAAGGGTCAACAGCTAAGCCATAACGTTCAGAAAGAGCTTTGATTTCTTTGCTAGCTCCAGCGATATCTAGCACACCATTTTTAGTCAATTCACTTCCTAAAATGATGTTTTCAGCCACTGTGAAAGCCTCTACCAACATAAAGTGCTGGTGAACCATTCCGATTCCCAAGCTAGCTGCTTTAGATGGCGAGTCGAGGTTGACAACTTGACCGTTGACCACAATTTCACCACTGGTTGGTTCAAGAAGCCCTGCTAACATATTCATTAGCGTGGACTTACCAGCCCCATTTTCTCCTAAAAGTGCATGAATTTCACCTTTTCGTAGGTGCAGGTTGATTTTGTCGTTGGCAACAAATTCACCAAACACCTTGGTAATATCACGCATCTCAATGACATTTTCGTGTGCCATGTGCTCTTCCTTTCAGAGTCTTATTTTATTTCAATAAAACTTGCTAGTTTGTCTAGTAGCAAGCTTTACTGAGACAAAATGACTTTGTCTCAACTCTTAAAAAGCGGCCAAGGGCCGCTTCCTAAGAAATGACTTTCATCCATTATTTTTCAGGAACTTTTACGCTTCCGTCAAGGATTTTAGCTTTAGCATCTTCAACAGCTTTTTTACCTTCTTCTGAAAGGTTTGTCACTGCCAAGTCAACCCCTTTATCTTTCAATGAGTAGACAATGATTTGACCACCAGGGAATTCACCTTTTTCTGCCTTGTTAGCAATATCTTTTACAGTTGTACCAACTTGTTTCAATGTAGATACAAGAACAAAGTTTGATTCTTTGCCATCTTTAGAAGTGTATTTACCTTCTGCTTCTTGGTCACGGTCAACACCGATAACCCAAACTTTTTCATTTTCAGGACGGCTTTCGTTGAGTGATTTTGCTTCTGCAAAGACACCTGCACCTGTTCCACCTGCTGCTTGGTAAACAACGTCTGCACCAGCTGCGTATTGTGCTGCTGCAATTGTTTTACCTTTAGCAGCATCACCAAATGAACCAGCGTAGTCAACTTGTACTTTGATAGATGGGTCTACTGACTCAACACCAGCTTTAAATCCAGCTGCAAAACGTGAGATAACTTCAGACTCGATACCACCTACAAAACCAACTTGTTTTGTTTTAGTTGTTTTAGCTGCTGCAACACCTGCAAGGTAAGCAGCTTCGTTATCAGCAAATGTTACGCTCGCAACATTCTTTTGATCTTTAATCACATCATCAATCAAGACATAGTTCAAGTCAGAGTGGTCTTTTGCTGCTTCTTCAACTGCATTGTGAAGGGCAAAACCAACACCGAAGATTAGGTTGTAACTTCCAGCCGCTTGTTGCAAGTTGTTAGCGTAGTCAGCTTCACTTGTTGATTGGAAATAAGTAAAACCTTTATCTTTTGAAAGATTGTGTTCTTTACCCCAAGCCTGCAAACCTTCCCAAGCTGATTGGTTGAATGATTTGTCATCAACACCACCAGTATCAGTGACGATTGCTGCTTTTGTCTTCACATCAGAAGATGAATCTGCCTTACGAGAAGAGCGGTTACCACATGCAGCAAGTCCAACTGCTGCCACTGCAACTAGACCAAGGCCTAGCCATTGTTTCTTGTTCATTACTGAACCTCCTAAATAAGATGTGCAACGATGTTGCAAGTATGGATTGGTTGGCCACAAGGACCGTGCCACTCAGAGAGCGACTCAGACTAGTTTAAGTCTGTAAAAGAGTATGGAAGTAACTCCCCGACCGTCATCTCGACCGTCGATTTATCTTTTGCGACTAAAGTCACTTTTAGATCTTGTTCAAAAAATTCGACCATTACTTGGCGACAAGCACCACATGGTGAAATTGGTTTTTCAGTTTGTCCATAGACAATCAATTCTGAAAATTCTCTTTGTCCTTCAGATATAGCCTTAAAAATGGCTGTTCTCTCACCGCAATTGGTCAAAGGATAGCTAGCATTTTCGATATTCACTCCCGTGTAAACACTTCCGTCTTTTGCCACTAAAACTGCTCCGATAGGAAAGTGAGAATAGGGTACATAGGCTTTCTTGCTGGTTTCAATTGCTAGTTCAATCAACTCAGTAGTCGCCATCTGACAATTCTCCTTTTAAAATGGCTACACCAGCTGACGTTCCGATACGGGTCGCACCTGCTTCGACAAAGGCAAGAGCATCTGCATAAGAACGAGCTCCACCAGCAGCCTTGACACCCATATCAGGTCCAACTGTTTCACGCATTAATGTAACATCTGCTATCGTAGCACCACCAGTTGAAAAGCCAGTTGAAGTTTTTACGAAGTCAGCTCCAGCTTTTTGAGCTAATTGGCAAGCCACAACTTTTTCTTGGTCTGTCAGAAGGCAAGCTTCAATAATGACTTTCACTAACTTGTCACCACTTGCTTCCATTACTGCGCGAATATCTGACTCAACCAAATCAAGATTACCTGTTTTGAGAGCTCCAACATTGATCACCATATCAATCTCATCTGCACCATTTTGGATAGCTTCCTTGGTTTCAAAAGCTTTCATAGTTGAAGTTGTTGCTCCCAAGGGGAAACCTACTACTGTGCAGACCTTTACATCTGTGCCTTCAAGTCCTTTTTTAGCATGTTCAACCCAGGTTGGATTGACACAAACACTGGCAAAATCATACTCTCTAGCTTCAGACAACAAACAATCAATTTGATTTTCTAACGCATCTTGTTTTAAAAGCGTATGATCGATATATTTATTTAATTTCATATTCGGATTCTCCTGCAGTTTATGAGATTATTTCTATAATTTCTCGTAAACTTTGCACCCTATCATTTATTTTAACATATTTTTGAAAATCTGTAACTAGCTGAGGAGAAATTTTTCCATTTGTGTATACTTTTGCAACAATTTCTCCCTTTTGAACGGAATCTCCAACTTTCTTTTCAAAAACAATTCCTGTCTCATAGTCCAAGGCATCAGACTTGACTGCACGGCCTGCCCCCAGTCTCATGGCATAAAGACCAAATTCCATAGCTGGGAGAGCTGAAATGACACCCGTTTCCTGAGCAGGGATTTCCACCACATGGGCTACATCTACAGGACGATAGAGGTCTTCCAAGTCTCCACCTTGGGCTTGGACCATCTCCTCAAACTTAGCAAGCGCTTGTCCATTTTCAAGATGTTGGCGAACTTCTTCAACTGTTTTATTTACATTTGCCAGTCCAAGCATAATTTGAGCCAACTCACATATGAAGTGGGTAATATCCTGACGGCCTTGACCTTGTAAAATCTCCAATGCTTCAAGGATTTCCAGACGATTTCCAATCGCTCGTCCCAAGGGCTGGCTCATATCCGTAATGACTGCTACCGTTTTTCTACCAACTGCCTTACCAAGTTCCACCATGGTTTGAGCCAATTCGCGTGCCTCATCAACCGTCTTCATGAAAGCACCCTCTCCGACAGTTACGTCAAGCAAAATAGCGTCCGCCCCTGCCGCAATTTTCTTGCTCATCACCGAACTCGCAATCAAAGGAATCGTGTCGACAGTTGCGGTCACATCACGAAGGGCATAGAGGAGCTTATCCGCTTTGACCAGCTGGTCTGATTGCCCAATGACAGATACTCCAATCTCCTGAACCTGATGAATGAAATCCTCTTGACTACGCTCTACTTGATAGCCCTTAATGGACTCCAATTTATCAATTGTCCCACCAGTATGGCCGAGACCACGACCACTCATTTTTGCCACAGGTACACCGAAGCTAGCAACAAGAGGAGCTAAAATCAAGGTCACCTTATCACCAACACCACCCGTAGAATGCTTGTCAACCTTAACCCCATCAATAGCTGATAAATCAAACTCTTGCCCTGTCTGAACCATTTTCATAGTCAAATCAGAAATTTCACGAGTCGTCATTCCTTTGAAATAAACAGCCATAGCAAAGGCAGACATCTGATAATCAGGGACAGTTCCTGACACATAGCCTTCTACCAGCCATTCAATTTCACTCGAAGTCAATTCTTGACCGTCTCGTTTCTTTTGAATTAAATCAACTGCTCTCATTCGTTCACACTTCTAAGGATATAGTATCCCTTATCTTTTTTGACGATTTCACAATTGCCAAACACCTCTTCCATCTTGGACTTAGCACTTGGGGCCCCTTGTTTTTTCTGGATAACGATTGTTAAATCTCCACCAGTTTCCAAGAAATCTTTACTTTTCTCAATGATTTCATGAACCACTTGCTTGCCCGCACGGATAGGAGGATTGGAAATGACATGGTCAAATGTGCCTTCAACTTGTTCATAAATATTGGACTGGAAAATCGTCGCTTCTACTTTATTTCGTTCAGCATTTTGTCGTGCCAAATCCAAAGCACGATTGTTGATATCGACCATGGTCGCCTGAACTCCATAAGCCTTAGCCAAAGACAATCCCAGAGGCCCATAACCACAACCTACATCAAGGACAGTCTCTCCTTGGTTGACCTCAAGACACTTGAGCAATAGTTGACTTCCAAAGTCAATCATTTTCTTGCTAAAAACACCCGCATCCGTCAAAAAGGTCATTTTTTCTCCCAACAAGTCCACTCTCAACTCATGAATGTCGTGAGCAGCGTCAGGATTTTCTGCATAATACATTTTACTCATGAAACTATTTTACCATAATTTGACTTAAATTGTAAATCGTTTACAAATTGATAATAAAACGAAAAAGACAGAAGAAAGCTAGTAAGTAAAACATTTTCTTCAATCTCTTTAAATTATTGGAAACGAATGACAAGCCATTGGGAGCTATAAGGTATCACATTCAGGATAAAACAACAAATTTATTGTCTATAATCAAGCGCATTTTTATTACGATTGCTTAACCTTACAATACTTTATTATCAACAAAATTCCCAACAGGATGTTTAGATAAAAGCCCAACTGATAAGTTTGTGTCAGGATTTCCAAACTTGTCCAAAGTCGTATCAAATCTTCTAGTGACATGCGGAAGAAATAACCCTCTGTAGCAATCCATAGAACTAAAAAGACATAACTACCAGCTGCAAACCATTTCGTCCACCGTTTTTTGAGTAGGCAAGCAATCAAGAGCGAACAGATAAAGATAGCTGTTACAATAGCATGTTCCATCAAAAAAGTAAAACCGTAATAGATTTCCACAAAGCGTCTACCATTATCCGCATTCGCCCCTTTTATAAAAGGTAAAGCAAAACTTAAAATAAAACAGAGTTCCAATATATAACTTTTTAAAATTTTCATGACACACCTCCTATAAGTTGTGAATCCCAAAGCCCCCTTTTTTAGCTCATAAGTCAGGAGAAAGTAGCTCCTACTTCATCAATAAATTGTTCATCCTCTATCTACATCTATTATATAATATTGACTGACCTCATTCAAGAAACCGCTTTATTTTTTTAGCTTTTTATGGTATGATAGACAAAATATCTAGGGGAAAACAAATGACCAACGAATTTTTACATTTTGAAAAAATCAGCCGCCAGACTTGGCAATCCTTACATCGAAAGACAACACCTCCTTTGACAGAAGAGGAATTAGAATCCATCAAGAGTTTTAATGACCAGATTAGCTTGCAGGATGTTACCGATGTCTATCTTCCCCTAGCCCATCTCATCCAGATTTATAAGCGTACCAAGGATGATTTGGCCTTTTCAAAAGGGATTTTCCTCCAACGTGAAAGCAAAGCCCAGCCTTTTATCATTGGGGTTTCTGGGAGTGTTGCCGTTGGAAAATCCACAACCAGTCGCCTACTTCAAATCCTACTGTCCCGTACACTTACAGATGCTACGGTTGAGTTGGTAACAACTGACGGCTTTCTCTATCCCAACCAGACCTTGCTTGAACAAGGGATTTTAAATCGCAAGGGATTTCCTGAAAGCTATGATATGGAAGCTCTTCTCAACTTCTTGGACCGTATCAAAAATGGACAAGATGTGGATATTCCTGTCTATTCTCATGAAGTCTACGACATCGTACCCGAGGAAAAGCAAAGCGTTAAAGCTGCTGATTTTGTCATTGTTGAGGGAATAAATGTCTTTCAAAATCCACAAAACGAACGTCTTTACATTACCGACTTCTTTGACTTTTCCATCTATGTTGATGCTGCAGTCGATGACATCGAGAGTTGGTATCTGGACCGTTTCTTGAAGATGCTGAGCCTAGCCCAAAACGACCCTAATAGCTACTATTATCGTTTTACTCAGATGCCGATTGGGGAAGTGGAATCCTTTGCCCATCAGGTCTGGACCAGTATCAATCTCACAAATCTACAAAATTACATTGAACCAACCAGAAACCGTGCGGAAGTGATTCTTCATAAAACAAAGAACCATGAAATCGATGAAATTTACTTAAAAAAGTAATTTTCCCTTGTCAAAACGTAAGTTTTCAGATATAATGGTATAGTTAGTAAATATGGAGGTAAGAACATTGGCAAACATTAAATCAGCTATCAAGCGCGCTGAATTGAACGTTAAACAAAACGAAAAGAACTCAGCTCAAAAATCAGCTATGCGTACTGCTATCAAAGCTTTCGAAGCAAACCCATCTGAAGAACTTTTCCGTGCTGCTAGCTCAGCTATCGATAAAGCAGAAACTAAAGGTTTGATTCACAAAAACAAAGCAAGCCGCGATAAAGCTCGTCTTTCAGCTAAACTTGCTAAATAAGAAACAGTCCATAGAGGCTGTTTTTTTGTCTCCAAATTGGAAAGGGTAGAAAATGAAAATCGCAATTATCGGATATTCTGGTGCTGGTAAGTCAACTCTAGCAGAAAAGTTGTCTCACTGCTACTCCATCCCAAAACTTCACATGGACACACTCCAATTTCAACCCGGTTGGCAAGACAGTGACCGTGAATGGATGTTGGATGAGATGAAAAATTTTCTCACCAAGCATGAAGCTTGGGTTATTGATGGTAATTATTCTTGGTGCTATTACGAAGAAAGAATGCAGGAAGCTGATCAAATCATCTTTCTCAATTTTCCCCCATTGACCTGTCTCTTTAGAGCCTTTAAGCGTTATCTTAAATACCGGGGAAAAGTCAGAGAAAGTATGGCAGCTGGTTGTCAAGAACAATTTAATTGGGAGTTTATCAGATGGATTCTCTGGGATGGACGGAGCAAATCCGCTAAGGAACGCTACAAATGGATTCAAAAAAACTATCCATATAAAGTGGTCATCCTCAGATCACAAAAAGAGATAGACCAATTTCTAGATAAGAAAAGGAAGTCCTCCAATTCATAAAGAAGGACTTCCTTTTTGGCTATAATTATTCTGCAATCAAGGTTTCCAAACCAACCTTCATCATATCGGTAAAGGTATTTTGGCGTTCTTCTGCGGTAGTGTCTTCGTCTGGATTGACCAAACTATCAGAAATAGTCATAATAGCTAGCGCGTCAACATGGTGTTGGGCTGCCAGATAGTAAAGGGCTGCTGCTTCCATTTCCACAGCCTTGACTCCCCATTTACCAAGTTCGATGTTCTTTTCAAAGTAGTTTGAATAAAAGACATCAGAAGACAAAACGTTCCCAACGTGGGTGATCATACCGAGTTCTTTAGCGATATGGTAGGCCTTATCCAACAAATCAAAGCTAGCGATTTGTGGAAAATCGTACTGTGGCCAGTCATTGCGGACGATGTTTGAGTTGGTTGCCGCTGCCTGCGCCAAAACCAATTCACGAACGTGAACGTCTTCATTCAAAGAACCTGCAGTTCCCACACGGATCAATTTTTTCACACCATAGTCAACAATCAACTCACGCGCATAAATCGAAATGGATGGCATTCCCATCCCAGTTCCCATGACAGATACACGGTGGCCCTTGTAAGTACCAGTGTAACCAAACATGTTACGTACTTCGTTAAAACAAACAGCATCTTCAAGGAAATTCTCCGCAATAAACTTAGCACGAAGAGGATCCCCAGGAAGAAGAATTTTATCAGCAATTTCACCCTGCTGAGCAGCAATATGGATAGACATAATATAAGATACCAAACCCGTCAAAAAGCAAAGGGAAAATAGGAGTTGGGTGCAGTGAGCGATGCTCGCTAGACCAACTATCTTTTTCCCACTGCTTTTAGGGTGGGTTCAATTCCTT
>NZ_JAHXBZ010000001.1:530814-531046 GCF_019448275.1 Streptococcus humanilactis
ACCGGCTTCAATTCAAACCTGAACTCCCCTTCTCTTCTGAGTTTTTAGAAAAGTTTTCCGCTCGTGTTCAAATCAAAACACACGCTCTACCTTTCTTTATTTTATATTTTATATTGAGAAAGATACCAAACCCGTCAAAAAGCAAAGGGAAAATAGGAGTTGGGTGCAGTGAGCGATGCTCGCTAGACCAACTATCTTTTTCCCACTGCTTTTAGGGTGGGTTCAATTCCTT
>NZ_JAHXBZ010000001.1:770895-771194 GCF_019448275.1 Streptococcus humanilactis
ATCTTTATCAGTTGTAGTTGTTACAAACTCATATCCTGGAACGTCTTTCTTAGGTTGGTTACCTTCTTCATTTGGTGAAACTGCCTTACCACTTTCATCTACGAATGATGTTGTTGTCTTAACTACTTTACGGTAAACGTGAGTTACGTTACCATCTTTATCAGTTGTAGTTGTTACAAACTCATATCCTGGGATAGCTTTCTTAGGTTGTTCACCTTCTTCTGTTGGATTTCCTGGAATTGCGTTTCCTTCTTTATCCTTGAATGAAGTGGTTACTTTTTCGTATACGTGTTCTGTAT
>NZ_JAHXBZ010000001.1:771245-771552 GCF_019448275.1 Streptococcus humanilactis
CTCCATTTGGAAGTTTGTTAGTTGTTACGAATTTGTAGCCTGGGATATCTTTCTTAGGTTGTTCACCTTCTTCTGTTGGATTTCCTGGAATTGCGTTTCCTTCTTTATCCTTGAATGAAGTCGTTACCTTTTCGTAGACATGTTCTGTGTCTCCATTTGGAAGTTTGTTAGTTGTTACGAATTTGTAGCCTGGAATAGCTTTCTTAGGTTGTTCACCTTCTTCTGTTGGATTTCCTGGAATTGCGTTTCCTTCTTTATCCTTGAATGAAGTGGTTACTTTTTCGTATACGTGTTCTGTATTTCCATT
>NZ_JAHXBZ010000001.1:771591-889690 GCF_019448275.1 Streptococcus humanilactis
TGGAAGTTTGTTAGTTGTTACGAATTTGTAGCCTGGGATTTCTTTCTTAGGATTTGTTCCTTCTTCTGTTGTTGTCCCTGGGATTGGGTTTCCATTTGAATCAACATGTTTTGTAGTTACTTTTTCATAGATGTGTTTTGTATTACCTTTTTCATCTTTTTCAGTCTTAACAACTTTGTAACCTGAAATTTCTTCTGATGGGTTTTCACCGTCTTTTGATGGGATAAGTTCAGTTTCTTTACCATCTTTACCTACTACTACAAATTTAGTATCTGGACGTACTGTTGGTGTGTAAGATGCTTGGATTGTTTTTCCATTCTTATCTTTACGTACCACTTCTACTGGAGTTGCTGTTCCTACAAAGTTTTCTTCTGGAGTGAAGGTTACTTTACCGTCTTTATCGATTGTGTATGTTCCTTCGCCTGGTACTACTTTTTCAGTTGTGCCATCTTCGAATGTTGGTGGTACTGTTGTATCCACATCTCCTTTGAATTCTGGAGTATTTGATTGTGGTGTATTTTTAGCACCTTCAGACGTTACATCTTTAGTAGATGTTTTACCTAATACTGTTGGGGTGTAAGTAGCTGTTACTGGTGTTCCGTTTTCGTCAACACGTTTAACTGTTACTCCACTTGCTTTACCTACGAAGTCTTTTTCTGGAGTGAAGGTTACTTTACCATTCTTATCGATTGTGTATGTTCCTTCTCCTGGTACTACTTTTTCAGTTGTGCCATCTTCAAATGTTGGTGCTACTTTCTCATCGATTGGCACTGTTATAGTTTTACCATTTAGTTTTGTAGTTCCTGCTTTGAATACTGGTGTTTCAGATTGTTTTTGACCTTTTTCACCGATAGAAGTTACATCTTTTCCTGTTGGTATTACTGGTAATACTACTGGAGTGTATTTGGCAGTTACAGGTGTTCCGTTCTTATCTTCGCGTTTAACTGTTACACCTGTCGCTTGTCCTGTAAATGATTTGTCTGGTACAAATGTTACTGTTCCATCTGAAGCTACTGTATAAGTTCCTTCTCCATCTACAGATACAGAATCAACTGGATCTCCTGTTTTCGGATCAACTAATTTAGCTGATTTATCTGATAATTCTACAGTTTTTTCTACACCGTTAACTGTTGCTTTACCTGGTGTAAATACTGGTGTTCCTGTTTGAGTAGCGCCTTGAGCGTCTGTTGTTACAACATCTTTTCCTGCTGGCGTTACTGGTTTAACCGTTGGAGTATATTTCGCAGTTACTTCTGTACCGTTCTTATCCGCACGTTTCACTGTTACTCCGCTAGCTTTACCTGTGAAGTTTGGTTCTGGTGTGAATGTTACAACACCATTTTCATCTACAGTATACGTTCCTTCGTTCGGTACTACTACTTTACCTTCTTCATCAGCACCTACTAATGTTGGTTTAACTTCAGGATCTAGGTCTACAGTTACTTCTTGACCGTTAACTGTTGTTTTACCTGGTGTGAATACTGGCGTTCCAGTTTGTTTAGCACCTTGTACATCTTCAGATACTACATCATCTGATGTTGGTGTTACTGGTTTAACAGTTGGTGTGTATTTAGCTGTTGCTGGTGTTCCGTTTGTATCTTTACGTTGAACTTCAACACCTGTTGCTTTACCTGTGAAGTTTGGTTCTGGTTTGAATGTTACTTCACCATTTTCTGGGTTGATTGTGTAAGTTCCTTCTCCTGGTACTGTTACTGATTTTTCATCAGTTGGTTGACCAGTTTCTGGATCGATTAATTTAGCTGGTACTGTTGAATCGATTGGAGCTTTTTCGTGTCCTTCAGTGAATGTTGGAGTTCCACTTTGCTCTTGACCTTGAGCGCCTTCTGAAGTAGCTGCTTTCGCAGTTGGTTTAACAGGTGTGATATTTGGAGTGTAAGTTGTTGTTACAGCTGTTCCATTTGTATCTTTCGCTTGAACTGTTACTGGTTTAACTTCTCCAGTGTAAGATTTATCTGTTGGAGTAAATACTGCAACTGGATCTTTACCTTCTTCTTTTACAAGAGTGTACGTACCGATTTCTTTTCCATCTGGATTTTTCGCTGGAACTGAATCTGCTGCTTGTCCATTTTCATCCAGTAATGTGTAAGTTGTTGGATCAATGGCTACTGTTTCTTCTGATTTCACTTTCGTCATTGGGTCTTCAACTTCAACTGTTCCACCTTTGAATGTAACAGAGTGGCTTTGAGCTTGACCTTGAATATCAGAAGTTACAGATGGTTTTGCAGTTGGTTTTGTACCAATTACTACCGCTGTGTATTTACCAAGTGCTGGAGTACCATTTAAGTCAACACGTTTAACAGTAAGCTCTGTACCTTTACCTACGAATCCTTGTACCGGAGTAAATGTCACAGTCCCATTTTCTGAAACTTCATAAGTTCCTTCACCATCAATTGTGACAGTTGTTGTTTCTTGACCAGTCTTAGGATCAATTAGTTTCGCTGGTACATTTTCATCGATATCAACTGATTTTTCTACATTATTAACAATTGCTTTACCACCGATGAAGTTCGGTTTACCACTTTGAACTTTACCTTGAACACCCGCAGTAAGAACTTCTGTTCCTTCTGGGTTTGCTGGTTTTACAACTGCTGTATATTCTGCGGTCACTTTTGTTCCATTGGCATCTTGACGGACAACTGTTAATGTTTGCCCCTTACCTTTGAATTGTTTATCTGGAGTAAAGTGGACTGTCCCATCTGCATCTACAGTATAAGTCCCTTCACCTGGAATTGTTACACTCGTTACTTCTTGACCTGTATTAGGGTCTTTTAATTTAGCTGGTGTATTATCATCCATTGGTACTTCTACTTCTGTACCATTGATAGTTGTCTTACCAGGTTTGAATTGCGGCTTACCACTTTGAGGTGAACCTTGAATATCTTCTGTAAATGTATTAATTCCTTCTGGAGTTACAGGTTTAACAGTTGGCGTGTAAGTAGCTGATGTTGGTGTACCATTTGCATCTTTTGCTTGAACTCTTACTGGTACTGGAGTACCTACGAAGTCTTTGTTTGGAGTGAATGTTACTTTACCTGTTGTTGGTTCGATAGTGTATGTACCAACTGTGTTTCCTTTAGCGTCTTTCGCTGGCATTGTTGGTTCATCAATCGTATTACCAGTTTCTGGATCTACTAATTTAGCAGGTTGAGTCGCATCAATCTTCATCGGGATTTTATCATTACCTGGTGTAAATGTTGGCGTTCCCTCTTGAGGTTGTCCTTGTACACCTTCAGTTGTCGCTGGAGTTCCTGATGGAGATACTGGCGTAATGTTTGGAGTGTAGGTTGTTGTTACAGCTGTTCCATTTGTATCTTTCGCTTGGATAGTAACTGCTTCAACTTCCCCCGCATATGTTTTATCCGTTGGTGTAAAGACTGCCGTTGGTTTACCGTCTACCACTTTCAATGTATAAGTACCAATCACATCTCCTGCTGGATTTTTAGCTGGTACTGACTCTGCTGGATTTCCAGTTTCATCTAATAGTTTGAATGAAGTCGTATCGATTGGCACTTCTTTTTCAACACCGTTGATAGTAGTCTTACCAGGTTTGAATGTCACTTCTTTCGATTGTTCTACACCTTGAATATCAGTTGTATCTGCTGGAGTTGCACTCGGTGTTACCCCTACAATACTTGGTGTATAAGTTGTTTTAACGATTGTTCCATTTTCATCTTCTGCTTGAACATTTGCTGGTACAACTTCACCTGTATAAGTTTTATCTGTTGGTGTAAATGTTACTGTATTAGTAGTTGGGTCAATTGTGTATTCCCCAACTTTTTTCCCATTCGCATCTTCAGCATCTACTGGAGTGCCTGCTGTTACTGGATTACCTTGTTTATCAAGAAGAACTGCTGAGTTTGCTTTAATAGCTACTGATTTTTCAACACCTTCAATGGTTGCTTTACCTGGAGCAAAAGCTACGACTCCTGATTGTACTTCACCTTGAATGTTTGAAGAATCTGCTGGAGTTGCTGTTGGTTTCACTCCTACGATTGATGGAGTATATTTTGTTTCAACTTTAGTTCCGTTGTTATCTTCTGCTTGAACTTTTGCAGGGACAACTGGACCTACATAAGCTTTATTCGTTGGTGTAAAGGTTACAACACCTGTTGCTGGGTCTACTGTGTATTCCCCAACTTTGTTTCCATTATTGTCTAATGCTGGTACCGCTCCTTGGGCTTCAGCTCCATCAGCATTTAGTAATTTAACTGAACCTGCTTTAATTGGTACTTCTGCATCTCCTGCTGTGAATGTAGGTGTTCCTATTTGAATTTCACCTTGGATTCCTGTTGAAGTAGCTGGTTCTGCTGTTGGTTTCACTGGTGTTACTTCTGGTGTGTAAGTTGTTGTGGCTGTTGAAGTCGCTTCAGCTCCTGTTTTATCAACTCCGACTGGTGCTGTTAGTGATACACCAATTCCTGTAGCTCTTCCTGTAAATGTTGGAAGTGGTTGGAATGTTACCTCACCTGTTGTTGGGTTGATTGTGTAAGTTCCCTCATTTTCCACTGTTACTGAAGCTTCATCTGTTGGCTTACCAGTTTTTGGATCTACCAGTTTAGCTGGATGTGTTGTGCTTGGCGTAATAACCGCTTCGTTATCTTTACCTGCATCTGTTTTGAATACTGGTGTTTCTTTTTGAGCTTTACCTTGAACATCTTTAGAAGTTTTTGGATCTGCAGTAATTGGTTTTGGAGTTACAGTTGGAATGTAACGACCATCCATAGAACCTTTTGATGGAGAATTTTGCAATTGAACTTGATCACTTATTAGATTAAGTGTCGCAGCATCTTCACCTTCACCTTTAACAATTCTATTACCATTCAGTCCCCAACCAGTCGTCGCTCCATTTGCATCTGTACGACGAATTGTGATACCATCTGCTGTCCCTACAAAGTTAGCTTCTGGAATGAATTCTACATTTACGTCTTTTCCATTGTCAGTAATTTTATATTTACCTTGACCTTGAACTACATAGTATCCATCCACTAAATCAGCATCTGTTACTAATGAACCATCGGCTTTTACAATTTGTGATTTAACAGATGTATCAATAGTGTTTGTTTCACTAAAGTCATAGTTAATTTGTCCATATGCATTAAACTGAACTTTAGCATTTTGTGTTGCACCTTGAATTCCACTTGTCTCTTCTTTTGTACCACGAGGTGGAATCGTTTGTTGGATTTGGAAATCTTCCACTTCTCCAGAATAGGCAATTCCTGTTGGAGTTGTGATATCAGCCTTATCTAAAGCAATACGAAGACGTGTAGCAAGCTTAGTTTGAGTCGTATCTACATTTTGAACATTAGTAGTCCAAGTTAGTGTAACTTTTCCATCTTGAGTTACTTCTGTAGGCGTTGCAGCTTCCCCTTCATCAAACTTACCATTTCCATTAAAGTCAATCCATCCGTTAACCCATGCTGATGATTCACCATCTAAATGAGCATCGAATGTCATAGAATATGTTTTATCGTTAACTCTATGTAATGTATAGTTATCATTAGCTTGTACTCCATCACCCATTAATTGACGAGCACCTTCATCAGCTGCACCGTCTCCATGGTTATCATCATATTTGAATGCAGTTGTTTTAGTGATTGGTGTTGTACGGATATCTACGTCTGGAGCTACAGAACCTAAATATGGTTGTTTCTGACCGTTTGATTTAGAAATAGAATGTGCTACACGACCATATGAAGCTGGGGCATCCCCTTCATCTAGTAACATAAATCCTAGCATAGAACCTTGTTGCCCTGATGAGAAGATATACATTCCTATATTCTTAGCGTTACGAGTCATTACTAATGGAGTAGAGAAACCAGAAGATCTGTGAGTTGATACTGGTCCGAAAATTTGTGTTCCTAAACCATCTGTATTATAAGTACCATCGCTTTCTCTCATTGCTACAACTGTATCTGAAGTGATGGTTTTATTGAAAAAGCCTTTACCTTTATCTTGTTTAAATATTTCAAAAGCCGGTTTTCCTGAACCTTCTATAGTATTTTTTATTCCTAATTGATTACCTGCCTGACCATGCCCTGCTCCCGCTACAGATCTTGTCTCATAAGTTTCAGTTGTGTAAGAACGGGCTGTTTCTTGATTTCTTACAGTAGAGTTTGATAATTCCGTTACTAGTTCGAAACCATCTCCATCTGTTTTATAGATTTCAATTTCAGATGAACCAGCTTCTTCCCCAGTTAAGAATACAACGTTTGCTGGTACTTCTTTCCCATTTAAAGTAGCTTTAACAGAGAATTCTACCCCTACGTTTGCTCCATTCTGAACAGACCGAATAACTGTTTTACCTCCAGTATCCATTCCATTTGTTTTCGCAACAGAATATCCTCCTTGTTTTTCTACTTTTACTTCAGCTGGAGTTCCATTTTTATAAACGTTTTGGGCATTAGCATCATAACCTGCTCCACCACGTTCCTTATATACATCTGTCGAATTAAATGGTGCTAATTTAGTAACCGTTAACGTTACAACATATCCTGGCGAAATTTCTTGGGTAAATTCCGTTCCTACTTGAAGTTTATCTCCTGATCCAAGATTTTTTATAGTTGCTGTTTTACTACCTACATCAAACCATTTGATTTGTCTAGTTAAACGAGCTGTATTTTTATCTTTATATTTTTCCCAGTGTTTTGCTTGTTCTTCTTCAGAAAGTGGTGGTTCTGCTACTGTATCAGCTACATCAGCCAAAACATAAGAAAACTTGCCGTCACGACCGATTCCTGCATTTTTCAATTCATTGTAAACTGCAAGGATTGATTCGTTTAGGCGCTCCAATTGAGCATCTACTTGCTCTTTTGTGACACTCGTATCAGCCAATAAAGTTTTTGTTTCAGCCAGAACTGCTTGGTTTTTAGCTACTGCTGCTGTAACTGCTGCCTTGTTTTCTTCTTTCACATCAGCCTTAGCAAGTTCAGTCTCAGCCAATTTGCTAGTTACTTCTGCTTCTGATAATACTTTTGTTAATTCTTTTTTAGCTTCTTTTACTTCTAGAGTTTGTTTCGCTTCAGATTTTGCTTTTTCTTCTGCTTTTTTCTCTTCAACTTTAACTGTCACTCCTGCTGCTTGAGCTTCTGTAACTACTACATCTAAATCATTAACAATTTTCACTTGTGCATCTACTTCTTCTTGAGTAGTTGCATCGTTAGATAATACTGCTTTAGCTTTTTCTAATGCTTCACGAGCTACACTTAATACTGCTTGATCTGCATCAGGTGCTGATTTAATATTTCTTTCTAAAGTAGCAATACTTGCTTCAAGGATAGATTTGTTTACTTTTTTAACTTCAGGTTTTGCTTCAGTAGCCTTTTCAGTTTCTGGTTTTACAGTTTCTACTGTTTCAGCTTTAGGCTCAGCCTTTTCCTTATTATCTTGATCAGGAGCATTTGTTGCTACTACTGTTTCAGCATTTTGTACTTCCGTCGCTGATACCGCACCGTTCCCTAGGAACATCAAACCAGCCGCAATTGCTACTGATGCTGCTCCAAAGCTGTACTTACGAATACCGTAACGAATGTACTTCTCCGTTCGAAAATCTTGTTGTTTGCCTTTCATTAGACCCACAACCTCCTTTAAAAAATATTAAAATGATTAGACAAATAAAGAGCCCCCCCCCCCTTAAATATTTTTGCAATATTAAGAGGTCAATATCCTAAACCGGGAGTGCTCAATAATTACTAATATCTCTTAAATTATATCATCATTAAATTTATAACTCAACTTTTATGCTTGAAAATAATTACTTTTATAAATAAAATGATTTTGATATTTTCAAAAAATTAACTTGAAAAAATTATAACCTAAAGTAATTTACAAATATTTGTTCAATATATAACACATTTGTTCTATTTTTCTCTAAATATAGTTCGGATTTTTTACCTATGTGTATAAATATAAACTATTAACATATATTTATTGTTTACCCAGATATTTTTAATCATAAAAATTATCTCGAAAGAAAATACTTATAAAATTTTATCAATTTAAGTTTTTGCAAAGGAATTATCTAAAATAATGAGTTCAGATAGTACCTTTGTTTTGATTGTAACTTTAACATCCAAATCTATACAATCACAAATCATTTATTGATACTCAATGAAAGTCAAATGACACATCCAGAAACTAGGAAAATGATAATTAAAATATTAAAATCGGAACATCTAAAATCAATCTCGTATCTCCAACAATGAAAAAATAAACTAGTTCGCAACGATGTTCTAAGCCTCTAATCATTAAAACTCAACATAACCAATATTCTGAAAAATCTATGTAGTATAGTAGATTGAGGCTGAAATAGTACATTATAGATTCTAAAAGATTGGTAGAAATTTGTTTGGATTCTCTAATCAATTTGCCCAGTTTTCTGTTTCATTTCACCATTCTTCATTGATATACATAATATCTCGCACCTAACGGAGCGAGACGGACTAATAGTCACATAATTACAAAAAACGAGCACTTTCGTACTCGTTCTCTGATATAAACTACTGATTAAAGTGAGTTTACGTCAACTTTGATACCAACACCTTGAGTAGTTGTGATAGTCAAGTTTGTTACGTAAGTTCCTTTAGCTGTAGCTGGTTTTGCTTTTTGGATTGTTTCGTTGAAAGCTTTAAAGTTTTCAACCAATTTTTCAGCTTCAAATGATACTTTACCGATGATTGCTTGAACGTTACCTGCACGGTCAGCACGGTAAGTGATTTTACCACCTTTAGACTCTTCAACTGCTTTAGCAACATCCATTGTTACAGTACCAGTTTTAGGGTTTGGCATCAAGTTACGTGGTCCAAGGACACGTCCAAGACGTCCAACAAGAGCCATCATATCAGGTGTAGCGATAACCACGTCGAAGTCCAACCAACCGTCGTTGATTTTAGCAACAAGGTCATCTTCACCAACAAAGTCTGCACCAGCAGCTTTTGCTTCTTCAGCTTTTGCACCACGTGCGAAAACAAGAACGCGTGAAGTTTTACCAGTACCGTTTGGCAATACCATTGCTCCACGGATTTGTTGGTCAGCCTTTTTAACGTCGATGTTCAAGTTGTAAGCAACTTCTACAGTTGCGTCAAATTTTGCAAAGTTAGTTTCTTTTGCAAGTGCTACAGCTTCTTCTACGCTGTATGCTTTTGTGCTGTCGATTTTCTCAAGAGCAGCACGAAGTTGTTTGCTTTTTTTAGCCATTTTCTATTCTCCTTGTAAGTGGTTCAATCGATTTTCATCTCCCACGTCACTTCTCGAAATGATGAAGTCTTGCGGGTTTTCAGTCTATTATTTTTCTTTTCCTACGTCGTCAAGTTCCCTTGCTGTACCCAAGTACAAGCATCAGTCACTTGCCTAGTATGAAAAGCAACTAATAGACTGCTGTGAGATTTTCTACTGTGCTATTGATTAGTCAACAACAGTGAATCCCATAGAACGAGCAGTACCTTCGATCATACGCATTGCAGACTCAATGTTTGCTGCGTTCAAATCTGGCATCTTAGTTTCTGCAATTTCTTGTACTTGTGCACGAGTAACTGTAGCAACTTTAGTTTTGTTAGGTGTACCTGATCCTTTTTCAACACCTGCAGCTTTTTTCAAAAGAACAGCAGCTGGTGGTGTTTTAGTGATGAAAGTAAATGATTTATCTTCGTAAACTGAGATAACAACTGGAATGATCATACCAGCTTGGTCAGCTGTACGAGCGTTGAACTCTTTTGTGAATCCCATGATGTTGATACCAGCTTGACCAAGAGCAGGTCCAACCGGTGGAGCTGGTGTAGCTTTACCAGCAGGGATTTGCAATTTTACAAGTTTTTCGACTTTTTTAGCCATTTTTAAATCCTCCTTTGTGGTTTTGGCGGTAATTAAAAATTTTTACCTCCCACAAGTATGCTTTTTACATACCCATCTATTATACACTATTTATCTAGAATTGCAAGAGAAAAGTTTATTTTTTAATCGACATAATCTCCGCCTTCAAAGCCGTAATACTCTTCCAAACTGAGACCACTCTCAGCAATTTCTTTAGCTTCTTTTCCGACATAACGAAGGTGCCATTCTTCAGCCATATAGCCTGTTTCCTTTTCCTTACCTTTGAGATAACGGACAACAAAACCATAATCAGCCGCATGGTCCAAGAGCCATTGGGCCGCTTTTTCTTCTGTCACCAAATCACCATTTGTCCCAATCACATCAAAAGCCAACCCTGTCTGGTGCTCACTATAGCCAGGACGAGCAGAATAACGATCGGCAGCTTCTTTCCCATCTTGGTTGACATAATCTTGATAGAGCTTGGTCTGAGTTTCATAACTTCTAAAACCACTGTAATGGTCACTAATCGGGAAACCTGCCTCTTGCATCGCTTTGATGAGTTTGATCAACTCTGCCTTGGCTGTTGGATTTTCCCCTGGATTGTAATCTTTTGACAAAGGATAATGTTTATTTGCTACGATGATTTCATCGTATTTCCCTTGGATGCTGTAGTAGTCACCTTTATTAACCACTTCTGCTTTTTTCTGGGCAGCTCCTTGAGGCTTACTTCCGACTGTTCCATCAGCTTTGGCTGTTTGTTCTGTTTTAGCTACTCCATTTTCATTTTTTGCTTTTTCTTGTGAACAAGCTGCCAGACTCAAGGCTAGCAAGGCTGTCAAAACAAGATATCTTTTTTTCATTTTTACTCCTTTATTTCTAATAGTTTATCTACTTCTGACGATAAACATTCGACTAATCTTTTAATCTCATCCGGTTTTGCTTGGCAGATTGCTGCTGTCATTTCTTCAAAGGGAACCCACCAGACTGGACCACGTCCCTTGAGACCGTGACCCTTCATATCACCTGTCCGTCGTGGAAACAGATGCCAATGAAGATGGGCATCGCCATTTCCTAGCAGTTCGATATTCATTTTCTCAGCAGCAAAGGCCTTGGCAACTGCCTCTTGGACTAGACTCATTTCTTCTAGAAAATGGACTCTCATTTCCTTTTCTAAATGGTGCAATTCCGTGACATGTTCCTTGGCTAGAAAGAGGCTATAGCCTGCAAAATACTGGTGGTCTCCAACCACAAGATAGCCTGTTTCCAACTCTTTGACAAAATAGGGATTTTCTCCCTTCTTGATGAGCTCAATTCTCTGGCAAATCAAACACATATTAGTCTACCAATGCGCTCTTAAGGTAAGCATCAACCATACGCTCCGTTGCAACCACCGAGTCAATATGAGTGCGCTCATATGAGTGGCTAGACTCGATACCAGCACCAAGCAGAGCGTGTTTAACCTCAGCCCCTGCAGACATGGCCGCTGAAGCGTCCGATCCATAAAATGGATAGATATCCAACTTAAATGGAATATCTTGCTCTTTAGCCAAGGCAACTAAGTGTTGACGGAAGTCATAGTGATAAGGGCCTGAAGCATCCTTGACACAGATAGATACTGTGTACTCATCTGTCTGCTGGTCATCACCCATGGCTCCCATGTCCACAGCCAGATATTCTACTACCTGAGCAGGGATATTAGAGTTGGCACCGTGCCCCACTTCTTCAAAGACTGAAAAGGCAAAATGGGTTGTTACTGGCAACTCAATCTTCTCTTCCATATAAATACGAAGCAGGTTAAGCAAAATCGCTGCGCTGACCTTGTCATCCAAATGACGAGACTTGATAAAACCTGTCTCTGTCACGACAGTTCGTGGATCAAAACTGATAAAATCACCGACCTCAATCCCCAAGGCACGAGTTTCTTTTTCATTGGTTACTTTGGCGTCCAAACGCACTTCCATATTGTCCTGGGTACGTTCTGCAGTTCCTGCATCCTTGTAGACATGGCAAGAAGTTTGGTGGATGAGGATGGTGCCTGATACTTTTTCACCTGTGCTAGCCACATGAACGATACAGTTTTCTCCTTCGATCATGTTCCAAGGGAAACCACCGATACGATCCAATTTAAGACGGCCGTCTGGTTTGACAGCACGGACAATAGCACCCAGCGTATCTACATGGGCAGTCACATAGCGGTGTTGTTCATCATTTTGACCTTTAATGGTCACATTGACACCGCCCTTGGCTGTACGAACTGGCTGATAACCAAAACCTTCTAGAGTCTTGACTAAATAGTCCGAAATCTCACGAGTGAAGCCTGTTGGCGATGCGATGGCTGTTAGTTCTTTGATATATTCTACTGTTTGATTCATTTCTTCACCTCTTTTGCTACCTATTATAACACATTTATCATCGGATAAAAAAAGAAAATCACTCCTGTAGACTTGGCTACAAAAGTGATTTTATACTCAATGAAAATCAAAGAGCAAACTAGGAAACTAGCCGCAGGCTGTACTTGAGTACGACAAGGCGACGTTGACGCGGTTTGAATTTGATTTTCGAAGAGTATTAGTAATTATTCCATTTCAAAAACATCACTTTCTTGCTTGTTTGGTAGAACCAATGATAGCAAGATTCCGACAACAGCTGGCACCAACCATGGAAGAGATGCCTTGGCAAAAGGAAGAGCGTTGACAAGGTTTGCAAGAAACTCAACCTTAAACGAGCTTCCTAATACGCTTGCAATGGCAATAGCTGTAACAACAGCAATTGTCAACTGCATACCTGGTTTTGAAAGAGCCACAAATTTGTTGACAATGACAATCATAACGATGGCAATCGTGATTGGGTACAAGATAACCAGTACAGGGATTGAGTACTTGATAATCGCATCAAGACCCAAATTGGCAATGGCAAATCCAATCAAGGTAAAGGCTGTCGCATAAACCTTGTAACTGATTTGCGGGAAGCGCTCATTAAAGAACTCAGCTGTAGACACAATCAAACCAACTGTTGTTGTGAAGCAGGTTACGGTAACCATAGCTGCAAGGAAAAGTTGAGCTGTTGAACCAAAAATTTCTTGAGTAGCTTGTGACAAGATGTAAACACCTGGTGTTCCACCCTTCATCGCTTCAGCTGGTACTGGGAAATGATTTCCAAGGAAACCTAAACCGATGTAAAGAGCGCTGAAAGCAAGGGCAACAACGATACCAACCACCCAAATAGTTGAAATGTATTCTTTCTTACTTGAAAATCCAAGTTGTTTCAAGGTTTGAACTGCGATTACGCTAAAGGCAACTGAAGCAAGGGCGTCCAAGGTATTGTAACCTTCTAGGAAACCTGTACCAAAGGCAGAAGCTTGATAAGCCACTGAAGCAGCTTGAGGACTTGTTCCACCGTATTTGAAAGCTCCCAGAACAACCAAGATAACAATCAAAATCGCAAAGACTGGCGTTAAAATACGTCCAATGCGGTCCAAGATTTTTGATGGATTGAGCGAAATTAGATACGCTGCTGCAAAGTAAAGAACCGTAAAGACAATCAAACCAAGACCTTTATTTGCATCCAACAAAAGGGGGCTAATCCCTACTTCGTAAGCTGTTGTAGCTGTACGTGGGATGGCAAAGAATGGACCGATTGACAAGTAAAGAACCGAAAGGTAAAGAGTCGCAAACCAAGGCGCTATCTTTGTTGAAATCTCGTAGATATATCCTTTAGGATTTAGCGTTCCAATAATAAGAGTCAAGACGGCGATACCGACGCCTGAAAAGACAAAACCTGCGATGGCAGGAAGAAAATGTTCTCCAGATAGAGCACCTAGAGAAGGCGGAAAAATCAAGTTCCCCGCACCAAAAAATATTCCAAACAGGAGTAAACCTGTTAAGGCACCTTTTTTAGCCATGAAAATCTCCTTCATATTTATAAAATACTGACCTAGTATATCATGAATAGGAGTATGAAAAAAGCTTCACGAAGTAAATATTGAATGTTTTCAAGATTCTTAAAAATTAGAATTGTCTAAAAATAAAATTCTCCTACCTAGTCCACACCAAGTAGGAGAAATGCAAATTTTTAAAGTTCTTCAAAGGCCATCATGCCACCTTGAATATTGATAACCTCATAACCTTGTTCAGCTAGAAATTGACAAGCACGCGCCGATCTCATCCCAGATTTGCAAATAACATAATGTAACTGGTCCTTATCCAACTGATCATAGGTATCAGCCAATTGACTAAGTGGCAGGTTGTGGGCGCCTTCTAAATGAAGAGCTTCAAACTCATCCACTTCTCTCACGTCCACTAGAGAAAGTTGGTCATTTTGGTAAAGCTGGTAAAATGCGTCAAAGGAAATTTCTTTCATTCTTTTTCTCCTAATACTCTTCGAAAATCTCTTCAAACCACGTCAGCGTCGCCTTACCGTACGTATAGTTACTGACTTCGTCAGTTCTATCCATAACCTCAAAACTGTGTTTTGAGCAACCTGCGGCTAGCTTCCTAGTTTGCTCTTTGATTTTCATTGACTATAAAATAGTTTTAATTCTTTTTTTCAAATCCGGCACTACTTCTGCCTCAAACCAAGGATTTTTGGCCATCCAGATTTGATTGCGTGGTGAGGGGTGAACTAGTGGAAAATAGGTTGGCAAATAGTTCTGGTAATGTTTTACCCGTTCTGTTACCTTGCCACTGATTTTCTCCTGCAAATAGTAGGCTTGGGCATATTGACCAATCAAGAGGGTCAATTGAATATCTGGTAATTCTTGCAAGAGCTGAGGATGCCATTTTTCAGCAAAACCTGCTCGCGGAGGTAAATCACCTGACTTGCCATGCCCTGGAAAGTAGAAATCCATAGGCAGAACAGCAAAATAACCTGAATTATAAAAAGTGTCTTCGTCAACACCAAGCCAATCTCGCAAGCGGTCACCACTTTTATCTTTCCAATAAAGTCCTGCCTCCTGCGTTTTAAGTCCCGGTGCTTGACCGATGATATTGATGCGAGCAGTCTTTGGCGCTGCAAAGAGAGGCTCGATGCCACGCTTTGTATAGGTAGCATTCTGAGGATCTGCCATAATAGCCTGCTTGATTCTTTCAATTTGAGACATCTACTTTCCCTCCAAAAAGAAGTCTAAGCATACAATCTCAGACTTCTATCGTTTTATTTGATCAATTCGTAAATAGCTTCGGCATAGATTGCTGCTGCTCGGAAGAGATCGTCCAAGGCGATAAATTCATTGGCTTGGTGCATGGTGTCAATTGAGTCTGGGAACATGGCACCGTAGGCAACTCCGCGTTCGAGCAAGCGACCAAAGGTTCCACCACCGATGACTTGCTCGTGACCTTTAAGACCAGTTTGTTTTTCATAAACATTCAACAAGGTTTGCACAAGTGGATCTTCCATTGGCACATAGTGAGGGGTATGACCGTGCTCAGAAAGGCTAACAGAAGCAACTGGCAAGTTTTCAAGGGTTGACTTGATTTGTTCTGGACTTGTTCCTTTTGGATAGCGGATATTGAGGGCAACGGTATTATCAGCGCTTGTTTCATCAAAGCGGAAGACGCCTGCATTCATAGAAAGAGCACCCATCTTTTCATCCACATGAGCAATCTTGAGATTTTCACCCTCATGGTCGTTCAAGAGAATTTTACCAGCGATGTCAAGGTAGTCTTTGGCTGGACCAGCAAAGTCAAACTGGCTAAGGAAGAGGGCTAGGTAAGTCGCACCATTGACACCTGAAGCGGGCATAGCACCGTGGGCTGATTTACCAATGATGGTAACCTTGTACTGACCATTTTCTTCTTGGAGTTCTCCTCTAAGTTTGTGTTCTGCAACAAAGGCATCTAGTTTAGCTTGCAAGTCAGCCAAGTCACCTGAAACAACTGCTGTTGCTGATTCTGGTACCATGTTTTCACGCAAACCACCTGTGAAGCTGTGAAGACGGGCAGCACCCGCATTTTCACCTGCAAAGTGGAGGTATTCCGTGATATTTCCTTTTTCACCATTGATGATAGGGAATTCAGCGTCTGGAGAGAAACCGAAGTCTGGTTTGACAAGTCCTACGTGCTCGAAGTAGTAGTCCATGTCTGCCCATCCTGATTCTTCATCTGTTCCAACGATGAAACGAACTTTCTTAGAAGTTGGAAGTCCCAATTCTTTGATGATTTTCAAACCATAGTAACAAGCTGTTGTAGGTCCCTTGTCATCAGAAGCTCCACGCGCATAAAGGCGACCGTCTTTGATAGTCGGTGTGTAAGGATCTGTATCCCAACCGCTACCAGCAGGAACCACATCCATATGGGCAAAAATTCCGAGAACTTCTTCTCCATCACCAAACTCGAAGTGTCCTGCATAGTTGTCAACATTTTTAGTTGGGTAGCCATCGCGGTCTGCGATTTCAAGGAATTTTTCCAAGGCTTTTACCGGCCCAGGTCCAAATGGATGCTCAGCATCAACCTTGCTATCATCACGTTCTGAGTTGATTTCCAAAAGGCTAAACAAGTCAGCCAAGAGGTCTTCTTTGCGTTTTTCTACTTCTGCTGTAAAATCAATTGCTGTCATTTTTTTCTTCTTTCTATCTTTTCTCGATGATTTCATCTACTGGCAAGCGGTAGCTTGGTTCCAATTTTTCGTCTGTGTAACCCACTGTAATCAAAAGCTCTGGGCGGAAGCGGTCTTCGATTTCCAAAACCTCATTGACTTTTGATTTGTCAAATCCAAGGATCAAATTTGATCCGATTCCTTGGTCTGTAAGAGCCAGAACCAAGTTCATGGCAACCAGACCTGCATTGAGGGCTAGGTAGTCGCTGACCTGTTGTTCATTGTAACGGGCAAACTCGGCAGGCAAATTTTTCATAAAGTATTGAAGTTGTTCTTCTGAGAAATTGTTAGCACCACCAACTCGGGCAATCTTACGAGCACGTTTAGCCAAATCTGTGTCTGTAAACAAGGCAATGGTTACAGGCGCTGATGATACCTGTTCAAAGTTTGAACCGTAAGCCAATTTTGCCAGCTCAGCATTTTTCTCACGCACCACTACAAATTTCCAAGGCTGGCTGTTGTGGGCGCTTGGAGCCAAGGTTGCAATTTCGATAGCCGTACGCACATCTTTTGGATCAACAGGCTTATCAGTAAACTGCTTAGTCGCATGACGTTTTTTGTTTAATTCAAGAAATTTCATAATCGATTTCCTTTTCTAATTCTACTGTTTCCATTCTACCATAATTTGAAAGAGCTTGCAGGGATTTTTCATGATTAAGATTTTTTATCACAGACATAAAAAATATATATTGGTTCATCAAGACAGTTTCTGATAAACTAGCAAGTACTTTACATTTGAATGGAGATATTATGAAAAAATTTAGCCTATTATTAGCCATCCTACCATTTTTGGTTGCCTGTGGAAATCAAGCCACACCTAAAGAGACCAGCTCTCAAAAGACAATCGTCGTTGCTACAGCTGGCGATGTGCCACCATTTGACTACGAAGATAAAGGCAATCTGACAGGCTTCGATATTGAAGTTCTAAAAGCAGTGGATGAAAAACTCAGCGACTACGAGATTCAATTCCAAAGAACTGCCTGGGAGAGTATCTTCCCAGGACTTGATTCTGGTCACTATCAAGCCGCAGCCAATAACTTGAGTTACACAAAAGAGCGTGCTGAAAAATACCTTTACTCACTTCCAATTTCGAACAATCCCCTCGTCCTTGTCAGCAACAAGAAAAATCCTTTGACTTCACTTGACCAAATCGCTGGCAAAACAACTCAAGAGGATACCGGAACTTCAAACGCTCAATTCATCAATAACTGGAATCAAAAACACACTGACAATCCCGCTACTATCGATTTTTCTGGTGAAGATATCGGCAAACGAATCCTAGACCTTGCTAACGGAGAGTTTGATTTCCTCGTTTTTGACAAGGTATCCGTGCAAAAGATTATCAAGGACCGTGGCTTAGACCTTTCTGTGGTTGACTTGCCTTCTGCCGATAGCCCCAGCAACTATATCGTTTTCTCAAGCGACCAAAAAGAGTTTAAAGAGCAATTCGATAAAGCACTCAAAGAACTCTACCAAGATGGAACACTTGAAAAACTCAGCAATATCTATCTAGGTGGCTCTTATCTCCCAGATCAATCTCAGTTACAATAAGATATATTAAAAACGATTGGACAGGCCAATCGTTTTTAGTTTGCATTGATTATCTTAGGGAACTCTTACAAAAAATCAAAAAAATTCTTCACATCTTCTACATACCCATGCTTTTCTATTAAGCTTGCTAATAATTCCAGATTGTGTCCCTGATAGTTATCGTCACGACGCAGTTCTTCATACATTTCAATAAAGGGAAGCCCATTGGATTTGGCCAATTCTAACTCAGCCTCGTAATCATAAGCAACTTTACGAAATTGTATATTGACCAATTCCCCATCTTCAACCTCTATCACGGCATACTGGGCACGGTGATTTTTTAACGCCTCCCAATTAAAATAGGGCATGCCAATCGACCCTGGATTGATGATTTGTTGCCCTTGACTGCCATAACGAAGCAACTGCTTGTGAACATGACCATAGACTGCCACGTCAACTTCATCATCTAGGAGTTGGTCAAATTTCTCTGTATCATTCTCAACTAGCAAGTCACCACCATAGTTCTTATTTGGCAAATTATGAGAGATAGAAAAGCGCAATCCGTCAATTTCTTTCTTTTCCAGCAAAGGCAAGCTTCGTAGCCAGACAATCGTTGCAGGATCCATTCGCTCCATCAAAAACTGGGTCATGCGCATTGACTGGATTTCTTTCGGATGTTCCAAACCATATTCGCCATCCAAGGCCTCAAGGACACGATCATCCCAATTTCCTCGAACACTGGCTGTGATAGGAAGGTCCTTTAGCAGGGCGACTAAGTCATTTGCGCCTGGACCAGGAAGAAAAATATCTCCCAGAAGCCAGTATTCACTGACCCCTTGATTTTTAGCATCTGCAATCACTGCTTCTAAAGCCGTCGCATTTCCATGAATATCTGATAAAATTGCGATTTTATGTTTCATATTATTACTTTCTAATATTCGTTTACATTAGTATTTCAAGCTATTTGTTTACATAAATTATGTATCCCTTGTATTTTCTTCAATCATTGTTCTGACCTTCTGGCGTTGTTCATCAGTGAGACCCAATTTTAGTAGTTGTTTTTCAATACTAAATTCTGAGGTATTGTATTTCTTATCATACATCTCTAATAATTTATTACGAAGAATAGGCTCGCTGATTAAATGAATTTCTTTTAATAGTTCTTCTTCATCTCCTTCTTCCCCATTCAGTCTACTTATCATAGAATTAATCTTTGCTAAAGCAAAATCACCATAAATGTTATCGATCAAATTTTCCTTCATGATTTCTTGGATATTCTTAGCGAAAGTATTTTGAAGAACTTTACCTTCTGAATATCCAGTTTCTTGATTCTTTTCAAGCATAATCACATTTCCTGGTTTAATATCCGAAAGCATGTAAGGAGAATGAGTTGTGAAGATGAGTTGGAAGTTCATTCCTACTATTCTATTGATTTCATTTATATAGTTGACTAAAAAATTTATTAAGGTTCTAGACCATTCGAGATGCATACCCGATTCTAATTCATCCACTACTAATTGACATGGCCCTTGAGAGGGATTCATTTGTAACCACTTTACATAACTCATCACTTTTAATATATTTGTTTCACCAGTAGACATATTATAATAAAAGTCATCTATTACTCTAAAATCATAGTACTTCAAATCTATTGCATTCTTTTCTAATTTTTCATAGTCTAGATATAGTTTTTCAAATTCGATTCGATTATCAAAATTCTTTTCTACATATCCAATCTCAACTATCCGACTTTTCGTACTATCACTGTATTCTTTTGTCTTATACTTATGAATAAATTGTTCTAAATTATTTAAAAAATCGACTAATAAATTCAGAAATTCGTTCATTTCTTCTGTTTCTATTTCTGTTTTTATTTTATCAAATAGGTTCAAATAATTACCATCTATAAAATATATTTCAATTTCTTCATCTCTTAAGCAATACTTAAAGTCTTTACAAATCTTCACAATTATTTTCAAAATGAGACAGGAGAAAAACTCTCTATTTTCCCAACCATTTAAATATTTATCTGGAATATCATACTTACTGACTCCAAAACTAAATTTATATGACGAAGAAACTAATCCTCGAGAATATAATACTTCATAAGCTTCAAAAATACCATTCAAAATATACCATCTAGAAGATTCTGCTAAGTGAACATCTAATAATGATGAACCTCCGTAGCTTCCGCTTGGACGTCTATCTTCGTTCATGATATAAATCAACTTATCTCTCTTTTGATCATCACAGTATCCATTTATATCAACTTGATCTGTTGCTAGACCTTCTATAGTAATTGACGATAAATCAAAATTTTTATCGAATAGATAAAATTTACCATTAGTATCTAAATATATACAGAAAAATTGATTTATATCTTTGTTTTGATCTTCCGCTCGATGATAATAGCCTATTAGATTTAAAATTGTACTTTTTCCCACACCATTTATACCAACTATAGGTAAAATATTATAAATAGACTCTCCATAAAAGTTTTCAATATAGTCTGGATTTTTATCAATTTTTAATTCATTCGTTTCAAAATCAAAACTTACTTTATATTCGTCTGAAAAATTAAAAATCTGATTCTTAAAAAACTCATCATACTGTTTAATCACCAAGGCAATTAATTTCATTCTTCTTCTCCTACTAGTCCAATTTCTTTGCTAATATCTGTAACCATCTTTGAAAGCGGTCTTTTCCCATAATTTTCTTTGTCTGTGTAGTAACCTGTTATAAAGCGATTCAACTCAGCCGCACTTAATTCAAGATCTGTTTGATTTAAGATTTTTGACAAACCTTCTCTATAACTATCTGTGTATACTTCTTTTTTCCAAATCAATTCATTTACTACATCAATGTGGCTTTGATATAGCTCCTCTATACCCAAATCACCAATGCCAATTTTAAAATCCGAATCATATGAAATGATTTTGATTTCAATCTCATCAGCAGACTTTGGAATGTATGTAAATTTTACATCATCGAATGAAAAACTAGTATCATAGGGACTATATTCTAAATCCTTATTTGATTTCACATGATTACAACTATAACAACTAGGGATTAAATTATAAAATGAAACAGCAAATAGTGGATAGCTGTCTTTTGGAAAAAAATGGTCGAGTTGAGCAGTATTTACTACTTTAGTCTGACCGTTAATTTCTTGTTTGCAACCCAGACATTCTTTTTCAGTCCCATCAATTACCAATAACTCTTGATTACAGTTATTACATTGAAGGAATTTATATGTTGAACTTATATAATTACGATTACAATACGGACATACTGAAATATTCTTTGAGTCAATTATTTTCTTTCTTAGCTCGGAATCAATCTTTTCGTAGGATTTTTTTAGATACTCTGCTAATCTAGGTTCTTTATCTAAGAAATTATGCAAGAATTCTTTAATGTTCTCTAAAAATGAATACTCACCAGTCATTATCTTTAGAAAAGCATCTTTTTCTCTTGCTAGTTTTGGTACATTGCTGGCTACCCAACTATTTAAATCATTTTTAAATTCAGGATAATTTCGAAAATTCATTTTTTTATATAATTCTAAACAAATTTTTTCAACTTCAAACGGATTTGATTTTTCTATAAGTATCATAACTGACTTTCCATTCTATCACAATATACTATTCGCAAAATCTTGATTGACATGTTAATCAAGATTTTGCTAAGGATTCTGCAATCGCTGCTTCTAAGGCTGTCGCATTACCATGAATATCTGATAAAATTGCAATTTTATGGTTCATGATGTTTTTCCTTCCGTTTGGTAATCTACTCTTTCTTCCGCCACCAGAGCCAATTCCTCTTCTGCCTGCGGGTTCAACTTCCTCTGCACTGCTTCTGCGACTGCTCTTGGTACCCCAACTTCGACAATCTCATCCACACTGGCTTCCTTGATTTTAGTCAAAGACTTGAAATGCTTCATGAGATTCTGCTTGCGTTTAGGTCCCAGACCGTCAATCCCATCCAATTGAGATGAAAAGGAATTTTTGGAGCGCAGTTGGCGGTGGAAAGTGATAGCAAAGCGGTGCACCTCATCTTGGATGCGCTGAAGGAGGAAAAATTCCTGAGAATTACGAGACAAGTCCACCACTTCCAGCGGATCTCCAAAGAGCAATTCATGAGTTTGGTGCTTGTCATTCTTTTGCAGACCTGCAATGGGGATATCCAAGCCCAGCTCCTCTTGGATGACTTGCTTGGCGATATTGACTTGCCCTTGTCCTCCATCAATCACAATCAAATCTGGCGGAGTCAAGCCATCACGTTGGACTCGACCATAGCGTCTGCGAATGACCTCTCTCATGCTGGCATAGTCGTCTGGCCCAACCACAGTCTTAATTTTATACTTACGATAATCCTTCTTACTCGGTTTGCCATTGACAAAGACCACCATGGCCGAAACAGGACTGGTTCCCATGATATTAGAGTTATCGAAGGACTCGATACGAACTGGTGTCGGAATTTGGAGCAAGCGTCCCAGATTTTCAATAGCTCCTTGGGTCTTTTCAACAGATTTCTCTAGCAGGTTAAATTTCTGCTCCAGACTGACACGGGCATTTTTTATGGCTAGATTGACCAGCTGTTTTTTCTCTCCACGTTGGGGTTTGAGAATCTTGGTATCCACCAAGGCCTGAACGGCTTCTTCATCAATATCCTGCGGTATCAACACTTCATTGGGAACCAAGTGAGATTTTTCTTGATAAAATTGTCCTACGTAGGTCAAAAAGTCCTCATCCGGATCATTGTAGTAGGGAAAGAGGTTGACGTCTCGCTCGATGAGCTTGCCCTGACGGACAAAGAAAACCTGCACACACATCCAGCCCTTGTCCACATAGTAGCCAAAAACATCGCGATTTTGGAGATCCTTGGCCATGACCCGTTGCTTAGTCCGGAGCGTTCCAATGGCCTGAATCAGGTCACGGTATTCCGCTGCACGTTCAAATTCCATAGTCTGGGCTGCCGTTGCCATCTTGCCCTTAAGGTCATCGATGATTTTGTCATCCTGTCCTTTCAGAAAATCAGAAACCTCCTGAGCCATGGACTTGAAATAGTCCTCATCCTTCTTACAGATGGTGTGGGCCATACATTGGCCGATATGGTAGTAAAAACAGACCTTAGACGGTGGATTGGTACATTTACGAAAAGGGAAAATTCGATCCAGTAGCCGCTTGATTTCATTAGCTGCTCCCACGTCTGGATAAGGTCCAAAGTAGAGACCTCCGTCCTTCTTGACCTGACGGGTGATAATCAAGCGTGGATAGCGCTCATTGGTGATTTTGATGAAAGGATAAGACTTATCATCCTTGAGCATGATATTGTACTTGGGCTTGTTTTCCTTGATGAGATTGATTTCTAGGAGAAGTGCCTCGATATTGGACTCAGTAACGATAAATTCAAAATCCACAATTTCAGACACCAAGGCCTCTGTTTTGGTATCATGACTTCCACGGAAATAAGACCTCACACGGTTGCGCAGATTTTTAGCCTTTCCTACATAGATAATGGTGCCGTTTTTATCCTTGTGAATGTAGCAACCAGGGCTGGTCGGCAAGAGCTCTAGTTTTGATTTAATCAAGTTATTCATAGTTCCATTATAGCAAAAAAGTAGGGAAAGATAGTTCCCTACTCATTAGTCTCATATATTTTTCGGAGGTTTGCAACATCCTCTTCCTGGATACCATAAAAGGAACCTGCAGGTTGCATCACAGACTTCTCATCTGTATGGCCCAAGCCAATCGCATGCCCCAACTCATGTTCTGCCGTATGAACAATGCGCTCATGGGAATAACCATAGTTAGGATTGGACAGATAATAGTGATTCAACCGCACCGTTACGGATAAGAATTGCCCTGTTAAGAGATTGGTCTGACTTTCCGCCTCTCCTGCCACAGGAGTGTTTCCATCGTTCATCTCCGTAGCCGTAATATCTGCCTTGCTGGCCTCAGTCACGAGTTCAAAATTAAAAGCACCAGTTTGATTCCAATTCTGGATTGCTTCTAAATAAGCTTCTTGAAAGCGTGAATCCATCTGGGGATCCAAGTAAATACGAGCAGAAGCCTGCGGCCACCTTCCTTCAGAATGTTGATGGCTATCTGTCTGGTTCAACTTAGGCAGTTGCCCTGTTTTTTCCCATTGGTCGATACTTTGTTGACCAATCTTGACTGACCGTTCTGCTTGCTTCAGCGCACCTTGAAAATCACCGTTCAGATACCAGAGAAAACCAAAAGCAAGAGCGCATAAGAAAACAACTATCCAAACCAGACGCCAAAACAAACGCCAAATAAAATAAAAGAAAGCCCCTATCAAACGAAAAAGCCAACGCATATCTCTCCACCTTTCTAGCAAATAAAGTCTATTTTACTAAAACAAGCTGAAAGAAAGCTAAATACTGGCTTTTTCATCTTAACGTCCTACTATTTTTTTGAATAACTGAATAGCTTTGTATTTTAAAGGCGATGGATGATAACGGAAAGTTCCTGCTTTACGTACAATATAGCCATTAAAATTTTGTTTAAAACGCAAAACACCATCACTACCATCAAAAATCCCTTGAATGCCTAGGAAGTTGTATTTAGGTATTCCACGCTTTATGCTTTCTAACATAACATATTTTTGAAGCAGTGCAGGGGCATAGAACTTATTAAATTCAGTGTAAGAACCACTAAAGAGATAAGTCGTTTCCTGAGGCATATAAACAAATAAACTCCCGGCTAAAACAATATCTTCTTCTCCATATTTTTCAATCAAGTCTCGCGCTTCTGCTTTTCGAACTTCAAACGTTTCAAATTGACTAGAATATTCTCTCAGCTGATTTTGTTTTTTCTCAGAATGAGGATTTTTACTCAAATCAAGTCGCAACTTGCCCAAGATTTCTTCTAGTTTACTTTGTTCACCTTGCAATTTGCTCATATAGTCCGAAAAATTCAAGGTTGCTATGAGAAACTCCGCTTGTTCTCCAAATGAATCATAAAAGTGCTCATAATATTCTAAACTTTTATCACTGTATTCTCTACGTTCAGAGGTTTCTTTTGTTATATTCTTAAAAATCGATAGTTCTTCACGTTGTAACTTTTTCAACCGAATGCCAAACGTTTCAGCCTTTTTCACCAAGGGTTTACCCTTTTTGCTAAAACTTTTAAGCAAATTCTTTTCAGTTAATTCAGTCAAATCTTTATAGTATAACCAATCTGGTTCTCCACCTGGATAACCTGTTGTCAATCCATCAAATTGATAACCTAAATCAGTTAAAGCTTGAATGATACTTTTTTTCTCAGTATCTATTGGATTACCTTCACTATCAAAAGTTTGATAAGTTTCATAAGGTTTTACAAGCAACTCTAATACACCATTTTGCTTGGCATATTCTTTTAACTCCGCATAAAAAACTGGAAGAGCATCTTGTTGGGTATAAATCGGACCCGAATTGATCTCCATATGCAGGCCACCCAGCATGGGCAAGCTATAAACCAGAGCTGCAACTTGAATTTCTCCTTCTTGTTTCAAAGCTAGATAAACAATTCGAGCCCCTCTTTTTTCTAACAAGTCCCCCATCTGAACAGATTGCATAAAGGAACGAGAAGAAACCTGATCAGAATAAGCCTGAAACTCTTCTTTCGTGAGTGTAATTAGTGCCATATACTTACTTTCTATGTTTTTTTCTTAATGTTTTACGGAAATCAAGAGCAAGTCTTAACAGAGGATAGAGAGGATGGATAGGCATTGTAAATTCACCCAAATATTCTTCAATCGTTGGATTAAATTTTTCCTTAAAATGATAAAGTCCACCATTGAGAGAGTTTTCAACACCACCTAAATTTTGCCACAACATACCTCGCTCAAAGGCATAGCGAGCCGTTTCATACCAAGTTAAAATTGGTGCATTGTAACGTTTAAAATCATCATCCATACCAGCATATAGATTGACAGAGGTAGTACCAAATTCCAAACTCAAAGTAGCCGCTAACGGAATGTTTGATTTTCCCATATTCATATATCCCTGCAAGAAATCTATTTCCTCTTCTAAACGTTCTTTTTCTTTTATATTTTCCTGAATTTTTGAAGGTTTGGTTGCATCATTAAATTTTTCTGCAACTACTCTATTTTTTTCTAACTGTTCTTCTAATTCTCTTAAACGCTTAGAAACATCCAAACTCGTTAGCGTGATATAAGAATCTTCTTTAAAGTTATCTAATAATTTTTTATAATAGGTTTCATTTCTTAAATGAATCTCTTTTCGCTTCTCAGTTTTTTTCATCAACTCCGAAAATGAATCTAATAGTTCCAGTCCACCATATTGAATCTCAAGCCCTTTATTTCGTGCTGTTCGGATAGCTTGCCTCGTTGATTTAGAAAGTTTATCTTCTTCAAAATTTTCCTTATATATTTTCGCCTGAATACGAGGCTGAATGGTGTCATCCATCTCGGTTGTCCGCCCAGACCATTTCACTCCTAATTGCCCTAAAATCTCAACAATAGCAAGATTTTCAGGATATTCTATCTTATCTTGATTGACCAAATATTGAGATAGACAAATACTTGGATCGAAAGTCACAAAAACCGCTCTCTTACTGCGAGCATAAGACTTAATGGACTGCAGGACAAACTTTAAAAGTTCTATATCCCTGTAATCCAATATAGGACCTCTTGGAATATAAAACATTTTATAGCCTAAAGGCAGAGATTTTATGAGAATACTAGCCACAGCCAGTAACTTCCCCTCTTCATAGACACCAAATCTCTCATGATTCCAATCAGATTTCACTTTTTCCCAAGCACTGCTTTGTAATACATTAGCTAATTCATGTTCTTTAACAAACTGATCATATTCTAATGTGGGAATGCCAATTTGATAACGGTACATTTCCTACTCTCTTTCCTCCAGTATCTTATTACTATTCTACTACTTTCGTTTGAAAAGTCTAGTGAAAACAGACTTCCATCATTGTTTTAAAGCCAAGAATAACTATAAATAGTGATTCATTTATAAAAAACTAACTCAATCTCTCTTCTAATTTGAAATCGATTGGCAGGGTTGCTAAGAACCGTTCCAATTGCTTTTCCCAGTAATACCATTCGTGAGTTCCAGCACTATGGCTATAGGTCACATCAAAACCTAGTTTTTTGAGATTTTTCACTGCGAGATTATTAGCATCGTACAAGAAATCCTGTTCGCCACACCAAGCCCACAGCTTAGTCTTTTTATCCGATTTTTTAGCCAGACTTTCAAGAGAATAGGGGCTAGCTGTCCAATCCTTAATCTCCCCAAACACACCCCTCCAATAAGCCGGTGTTCCCAGATTTTGGCTTTCAGGAGAAAACTCTTGAAAACTAAGGGCACCCGAAAAACTAGCTGCATGGGAAAAACGATTTGTAGCAAGAGCCAATTTAAAGCAGCCGTAGCCTCCCATAGATAGACCAGCGATAAAGGTCTTTTCACGCTTGCTAGTCATATTAGGGAAGAAGCGTTTTAAAACCTGTGGCAATTCCTCTGCTAGAGCTGTGTAATAATCAAAACCATACTGGGTATCGGTGTACCAACCATTGCTGGTATTGGGCATGACGACTATGAGATTAGTCCCCCGAAGCAAGCGTTCTACATTGGTCCGCTTGAGCCAACTATTATGATTGCCAGACATCCCGTGCAAGAGGTACAAGACGGAAATATCTTTACACTCTGGTTCTTCCACTCGATTGGCATCTGGGTAGAGGACATTCACTCCCCACTCCATATCCAAGACTTGTGAGTAATACTCGATTTTCATTACTGCCATAATTTTTTCCTCTATTTTCCGATAAGAAAAAGCCGAAATTCGACTTTCTCTCTGTTTATTTCAACGATTATTTTGCTTCCATGACTACTGGTAAAATAGCTGGACGACGCTTGGTTTGGTCAAAGAGATACTTGGTCAGATTATCACGAACTTTCCCTTTAAGATCTGCCCAGTCAAAGTCATCTCCTTGAAGATAGTCTTCTACCGTCTGGTTAATCAATTCTGAACTTTCACGGAGAATATCACGGCTCTTCTTGAGATAAACGAATCCACGCGTGTGCACACGAGCCTTGGCCACAATTTTCTTCTCACGACGGTTAACTGTGATTGCTACGATGAAAATGCCATCCTCTGACAAGACCTTACGGTCACGAAGAACCACATTTCCAACATCACCGATAGCATTTCCGTCAATCAAGACATCCCCTGCTGAAACCGCTCCAGCTGGGACAAAGTCCCCATTCTCATAAGCCATGCTGGTTCCCTTTTTAGGAATGAAAATGCGTTCTGGCAGCATCCCAACTGCCATAGCAGCCTTAGCATGAGCATCTAACTCACGGTATTCCCCTTGAATTGGGAAGAGATACTTAGGTTGCAAGAGATTAATCATCAACTGCAAGTCACGCGCATTCCCATGTCCTGACACACGCAAGCTTTGAGTGATCAGTTTGACAACTCCGCCAGCTTGGTAAATCATGTTTTCCACACGCGCCATGACCGCTTCTTTGGCGATAGACGGTGTCGTTACAATATAGACTAGGTCCCCGTCCTTGATTTCCACATAACGGTGGCGACCAATCGACATTTTACGAAGACCGTTGATCGGCTCTCCCATACGGCCTGTCTCAAGGATAATCAACTCATGGTCTTCAAAGCGAGACATATCTTTTGGCTTAATCAAAAGACTCTCGTTAGCTAGAGACAATTTCTTAAGGCGAATAGCAGTACGGACGATATTTTCAATATCGAATCCTGTCAATACCACACGACGGCCTGTTGCATCCGCAGCATCAAACACCTGCTGGATACGAGAGAGGTTGCTGGCTACTGCTGCAACAATGATACGACCATCCCAGTCCGAAATGGTTTGAGTGATCTCGTCCCCAACTTCACTTTCGCTAGCCACTTGGATATTGCTATCTGCATTGGCTGAATCGCTAAGAAGAGCTAGAACTCCATCACGACCGATTTCTGCCAAACGAGCGAAGTCTGTCGCATAAGATTCACTAGCTGTCTGGTCAAATTTGAAGTCACCTGTATAAACGATACTACCTTCAGCTGTCTTCAAGACAACACCCAGACTTTCTGGGATAGAGTGGGTCGTACGGAAGAAGGACACCACAGTCCCTCCAAAATCTATCTCCGTATCCTCATCAATGACATGGAAATCATTGAATTTCTTAACTGTGTCATTTCCTTTGACAAAGAGTTTTGCCAACTCAATGGTCAACTCAGAGCCAAATACAGGTACCTTGGCTTCAGCCAAGAGATAAGGCAGAGCACCAATGGCATCCGCATGACCGTGAGTCAAGAAGACCCCAGCGATACGGTCGCTATTTTCAAAAAGGTAGTCCATATTGGGAATGACCACATCCACCCCTAGTTGTTCATTTTCAGGATATTTTAGACCTGCATCCAAAACGAAAATAGACCCATCGATTTCAGCGATATACATATTTTTCCCATTTTCACGCACACCACCAAGTGTTGTTAAACTGATATTACTCATTTTTCCTCCGAAAGCTTAATTTATTTTGATTATAGGGTTACTTGCCCTTTTATTCTAAAAGCACTATTACTTTTAGCCGAATCTTTTCCTACCATTATACCATTTTTTTGATGATTTTCAAAATGAAGATTTGTTTTCAAAAAAGAGCTGGTTGCCCAACTCTTTCCTATCATCTACTCTTTTTCCATTAAAAAGTTATAAATTTCTTGCACAGTGCCCAGCGCCATCATTTCTTGGTCTTTGACGGTTTGTTTGAGATTTTGGTAAATCTGACTTTCTCCGATTTCCCGCTTTGGTGCCTCTTTATTGACTGTCATGACACCATCTTTGATCGTCACAAAGCCTAGCTCTTCAAATACTTGAATCATCTTGACCAGCAAGATTTGTTGGATATTAAGATAAGTAGCCAAATCCTTCAGCTTGTAGCGAATATCAAACTCTGGGAACTGGTAGATGGTCTTGTACAATTTGGCAAACTGCTCTCTAGTCCCATAACCTGTCAGATAGTAGGCCTTGTCAATATCATTTTTGAAATAGACAGCAGAGAAATTCTGTTCCTGAAAAATGGTCTTCAGCAGGATAATATCCTCAGGAATGGTTTTCACGACAATAGCTTCACTAGCCGCCAGATTTGGCACTTCTCCAGCAAAATCCAAGACTGGAACCCCTTCTGGCAAGACTGCATTCTTCCCACGGATGTTAAAGAGTTGAACACCTTCCACACGCGCATCCACCATCATCAACTGGAGAGCAGTTTGGCCATTCCATTGGTTGACAGACAATTTGACTGCCAGCTCTAGATTCTTGGTTTGAGAAAACTCTGTTGCCCATCTGCCTTGTCCAAAGGCTACCACTTCAAAACTCGCCTCACCCTTGGAAATTTTCAGCTTGAGATGGACGTTGCCTGCTCCCATAGTACGGGCACTTTCAACCTGAAAATCCTTAATATAAAAGACAGGTTTCTGATTGTCCATGCCAAAAGGTGCCAAACGTTCAAAACTTTTGACCGTTTCCAAGCTAAGTGTCTCCAAATCCAGCTCTTCATCTAAATTTAATTTGTTCTTGCCAGCAGCATCTGCACCTTTTTCACGAACATAATCTTCCAAGACTTGAGATAAATCTGAGAGTTTCTCCACTTCCAGCGTCATTCCTGCTGCACCAGCATGGCCACCAAAGGCGATAAAAAGGTCGCGATGAGGATCCAGAGCCTCAAAAATATCCACTGCTTCCACACTACGGGCACTACCCTTGGCACGACCATCTTCTATATTAAGAACGATGACTGTCTGCCCTAGTTCTTCCAACAAACGACCAGCCACGATACCCAGAACCCCAGGATTCCAGCCTTCCTTGGCCAAGACTTGGACCTTCTTCTCAGGGTCCACCATGGTCTTAGCTTCTTCATAGATAGACTGGACGATTTCCTTACGCTCTTCGTTTTTCTGATGAATCATAAGGGCAATCTCGTGAGCTTCCTCATCATCAAATCCAGTCAGCAAATCGATGGCAGGATTGGGATCATCCAAACGGCCCAAAGCATTCAAACGAGGGGCAATCTGGAAACCAACCGTTTCTTCTGTTACTTCGTTGGCGGCAATCCCAGCCATGTCTAGCATTTCTTGTAGACCAATACGCTGAGTGTGTCCCAACATTTCCAAACCATATTGCACCAAAATACGGTTCTCATCTGTCAAACTCACCATATCAGCAATGGTTCCAATAGCGACCAAATCAAGCAATTCCACTTGTACTTCTTCTAAAAGGGCACAAGCCAGCTTGAAAGCAACTCCACAACCAGCCAAATATTTGAAAGGATAGTTCGCATCCGGATGTTCAGGATGGACAATAGCATAGGCATCTGGCAAGGTTTCAGGCATGGAATGGTGGTCTGTGACAATGACATCCACTCCCATAGACTGGGCCAATTCAATAGCCTCATGACCAGCAACCCCATTGTCCACCGTCACAATCAAAGAAATCCCTTCTTGCTCGATAAAGTATTTATAAACACTAGCATTTGGACCATAGCCATCAGTAAAACGATTGGGCAAGTAAACACGGCACTCAGCGCCAAGCTGTTCCAAACTTTCCTTCACAATCGAAGCTGAAGTCATACCATCCGCATCATAATCACCGTAAACGAGGATACTTTCCCCTTCTTCAATGGCCTGACGAATCCGTTCCACTGCCTTGTCCATATCATGGAGCAGATAAGGGTCATGCAAGTCCTCCAAAGAAGGTTCTAAAAACTTCTTCAGACTTTCTTCGTCCTGAATCCCTCTTTCAAATAATAAACGAGCTACCTCAGGACCCAGTCCAGCCTTCTTGGCTATCTTTGTAAAATCCGCATCTTCTACCTGCGGGGCAAACTGCCATTCATAAGTAGGTGTTATCAAAAAGACATCCACTCTTTCTAAGAATTCTATTGCTTCATTATAACATGATTTAGGCTTTTTCTCTATCCAGATTGCTTTTTTATAAAATTTTAGTGAATTTTTAAGATATGATTTGACAAGAAAAATCTTTTGGTGTAAAATCATGTTATAAAATCTAACACAAAGGAGATTCCTTATGGCTTTAGTAGAATTTGAACACGTCGAAAAATATTACGGAGACTACCACGCACTCCGCGACATCAATCTCCGTTTTGAAAAAGGACAAGTCGTTGTCCTACTCGGACCATCTGGTTCTGGTAAGTCCACTCTTATCCGCACCATCAATGGTTTGGAGGCTGTAGACAAAGGAAGTCTTCTAGTAAATGGCCACCAAGTTGCTGGTGCCAGCCAGAAAGATTTAGTTCCTCTTCGCAAGGAAGTCGGCATGGTTTTCCAGCATTTCAACCTCTACCCTCACAAAACAGTGTTAGAAAACGTAACACTCGCACCCATAAAAGTTCTAGGAATTGATAAAAAAGAAGCTGAAAAAACAGCTCAAAAATATCTGGAATTTGTAAATATGTGGGACAAGAAAGATTCATATCCAGCCATGCTATCTGGTGGACAAAAACAACGGATTGCCATCGCACGTGGACTCGCTATGCATCCGGAACTCCTCCTCTTTGATGAGCCAACATCTGCTCTTGATCCTGAAACCATCGGCGATGTTCTAGCAGTTATGCAAAAATTAGCCCACGATGGTATGAATATGATTGTCGTGACCCATGAAATGGGCTTCGCCCGTGAAGTTGCCGACCGTATCATCTTTATGGCTGACGGAGAAGTTTTGGTGGATACGACAGATGTTGATGACTTTTTCGATAATCCAAGCGAACCTCGTGCCCAACAATTCCTCAGCAAAATCATCAACCACGAAAGTGACAAAGTCAAATAAGGAGGCGCCTATGAAAAAGAAATTCTTTTTATCCGCATTATTGATTAGCCTTTTCGGCCTTGCTGCTACAAAACCAGCCCAGGCTGATACCAGTGTCGCAGACATTCAAAAGAGAGGCGAACTGGTTGTCGGTGTGAAACAAGACGTTCCCAATTTCGGTTATAAGAATCCTAAGACTGGGACCTATTCTGGTATCGAAACTGACTTGGCCAAGATGGTAGCTGATGAGCTCAAGGTCAAGGTTCGTTATGTGCCGGTTACAGCACAAACCCGCGGACCCCTTCTAGACAATGAACAGGTCGATATGGATATCGCGACCTTTACCATCACAGACGAACGAAAAAAACTCTACAACTTTACCAGCCCTTACTACACAGATGCTTCTGGCTTTTTGGTCAATAAATCTGCCAAAATCAAAAGCATTGAGGACCTAAACGGCAAAACCATCGGGGTTGCCCAAGGTTCCATTACTCAACGCCTGATTACCGAACTGGGTAAAAAGAAAGGTTTGACCTTTAAATTCGTCGAACTTGGTTCCTACCCAGAATTGATTACTTCCCTACACGCTCACCGTATTGATGCCTTTTCCGTTGACCGCTCGATTCTGTCTGGCTACATCAGCAAGCGCACAGTACTACTAGACGATAGTTTCAAGCCATCTGACTACGGTATCGTTACCAAGAAATCAAATACAGAGCTCAACGACTATCTCGATAACTTGGTTACTAAATGGAGCAAAGATGGTAGTTTGCAGAAACTTTATGACCGTTACAAGCTCAAACCATCTAGCCATACCGCAGATTAAGGAGGACACATCATGACAGATTTATCATCTTGGACTGCCTATTTTCAGGATTTTGGACAATTTTTCAATGGTTTCCTCTTCACCCTTGCCCTAGCAATCGGATCCTTTATCCTAGCCATGGTTTTAGGCATCTTCTTTGGAGCCATGTCAACCAGCAAACGTCCAATTTTGCGCATTTTAGCTCGCATCTTTGTAGAATTTTACCAAAACACTCCCCTCTTGGTGCAGTTTGTCATCGTTTTTTATGGCCTACCTCTTATCAGTGACCATATCATCATGATTCCGATTTATTGGACAGCTGTTCTCTGCGTGGGTCTCTATCACGGTGCCTATATCGCTGAGGTGATTCGCTCAGGGATTCAGTCTATTCCTAACGGTCAGATGGAGGCCGCCTTGTCGCAAGGTTTTACCTATATCAGCGCCATGCGCTTGATTATCTTGCCTCAGGCCTTCCGTATTATTCTCCCACCTTTGACTAACCAAATCGTTAACCTCATTAAGAATACCTCGACAGTCGCTATCATTTCTGGAGTGGACTTGATGTTTGTGACCAAGTCTTGGTCGGCTCTTAACGGAAACTATATCCCAGCATTTCTAGGTGCTGCCCTTCTCTACTTTTCTCTTTGCTTCCCTGTTGCCCAGTTTGGTCGCAAGATGGAGCAAGCCAACAAAAAAGCCTATTCACTTTAGGAGGTTACTATGGAATCCATTTTAGAAGTTTTGACCCCAGATAACCTAGTCTTTATCTTTAAAGGATTTGGCTTGACCCTCTACATTTCTCTGATTGCCATCATCCTCTCTACCCTTATTGGAACGGTGCTAGCCGTCATGAGAAATGGGAAAAATCCTGTCTTACGCATTATTTCCAGTATTTACATCGAGTTTGTGCGTAACGTTCCCAACCTTCTCTGGATTTTCACCATCTTTTTGGTTTTCAAGATGAAATCCACACCAGCAGGAATCACTGCCTTTACCCTCTTTACATCAGCGGCCCTAGCTGAGATTATTCGAGGTGGTCTCAATGCCGTAGACAAGGGGCAGTACGAAGCAGGAATGTCACAAGGCTTCACTTCAGCCCAAATCCTCTACTACATCATTCTCCCACAAGCCATTCGTAAAATGCTGCCAGCCATCATTTCTCAGTTTGTAACTGTGATTAAGGATACCAGTCTTCTCTACTCTGTTATCGCCCTACAAGAACTCTTTGGAGCCAGCCAAATTCTCATGGGCCGTTATTTCGAACCAGAGCAAGTCTTCAGTCTTTATATCCTGATTGCCCTCATCTACTTCAGCTTTAACCTAGCCATTTCTAGCCTATCTCATATGCTAGCCAAACGTTGGCAACAAGCTGCAGAATAAAAAAACAGCTCTCCAAGTACATGGAGAGTTTTTTCTACGCAATCGCTAAAAAACACTGCCAAATTTCTCTAGCAGTGTTTTGATATTTCATTTGCTTAGTAGACTGTTTTTTCAGTTTCTACATCAAAGAAGTGTGCTTTGTTCAAGTCAAATCCAAGTTCAACTGTTGCACCTGTTTGCAAGTAGTCACGAGCGTCAACTTTGGCAACAAATTCATCTTTACCAACTTGGCAGTAAAGGTGAGATTCTGAACCAAGCAATTCTGATACAGAGATAGTAGCTTTGACAACTGATTCTGGGAATGTTTCAAGGAAAGCAGGTTCTGCATTCACGTCTTCTGGACGGATACCGAAAATCAATTCTTTACCTTCGTAGCCTTTTTCACGAAGAACTTTCAATGCTCCTTCTGGAACTTTCAAACGGAAACCGTCTGAAATAATTTCGCTTCCAACCAATTTCACGTTGATGAAGTTCATAGCTGGGCTTCCGATGAATCCTGCTACGAATTTGTTAACTGGGTTTTTGTAAACTTCTTGAGGAGTACCGATTTGCTCAACACGTCCGATAGTACCTGTACCAGCAGGGTTCTTAGTTGCTGACATGATAACGATACGATCCGCAAGTGTCATCGCTTCTGTTTGGTCGTGAGTTACGTAGATAGTTGTAGCTCCGATACGACGGTGGATTTTCGCGATTTCAGCACGCATTGATACACGAAGTTTGGCATCCAAGTTTGACAAAGGTTCGTCCATCAAGAATACTTTTGCATCACGGACAATCGCACGACCCATGGCAACACGTTGACGTTGACCACCTGAAAGGTCAGCTGGTTTACGTTCCAAAAATTCTTTCAATCCAAGAATTTCAGCTGCTTCTTGCACACGTTTATCGATATCTTCCTTGCTGTATTTACGCAATTTCAAACCGAAAGCCATGTTATCATAAACAGTCATATGTGGGTAAAGAGCGTAGTTTTGGAATACCATGGCGATGTCACGGTCTTTTGGAGCTACGTCGTTGACAACCACGCCATCGATAGATGCAGTACCTTCTGTAATATCTTCAAGACCAGCAATCATACGAAGAGTAGTTGATTTACCACATCCTGAAGGACCTACGAAAACGATAAATTCTTTGTCTTTGATGTCCAAGTTGAAGTCTTCAACTGAGTAGTGTTCGCTGTTTGGATATTTTTTGTAAATATTTTTAAGATTCAATTCTACCATGAGGTGAACTCCTTTTGTCTTTTGATAGTTTTATTATAGATGAAAACGCTTTACATTTCTATGGCAAGGTGACCAAAAAAATAAAAAAGTTCTGTGCAACTTGCACAAAACTTTAGAGAATATCTGGTAAAATCAATTGATAACACAAGGTCAGATCTGTCAATTCCTTCAACTGTAGCCCTGTCAATTCTTCCCATTTATCAATCTTGTATTGGAGAGAATTGCGGTGCAGATAGAGTTGTTGGGCTGTTTTAGTGAGAACAGCACTATTTTCCCAAAGAGAGAGAATGATTTCCTGAATCTGATCTTGATCCAAAATCATCTGGTGCAGGCATTCCTTGATTGCCTTCAAGTCCACGAGTCTTTCTCCCATACTCCAAAGATAGAGCTGAGAAAAAGTATGAACACCTTGGTGACCCTGACGCCACCAAGTCTTAAACAAATCGCGCTCTGCTTTAATCAAATCGGATAGGGCTTGGTGCCCCGTCTGAGACCAAACCTGTCCTAACATGATAGATAGACGCAGTCCAAAATCATACTCAACCGCTTCAATCGTATCGCTTAAAATAGCTCGTACAGAGGTGTACTTATCTTGTTGAAGCACGAAAACATAATCCTGAGCCCCAACCTGAAGCACTGTCTGACAGTTAGGAAAAAGGGTCCTCATCATATCCAGCCAAGAAGCTAGATTTTCCTGCTGAAAATAGGAAAGATGACAATAGACCAGCTGAATCTTTTTAAAAGTTTGCGGTGCTTGCCCCTTACCCTCAATCAGATAAGAATACCAAGGATTGAGCGAACGAGCCTGCTCCTGCTGGGTCAAAAGGGCAACCAATTGCTTTTCACGCTCGCTGAGCCCAGCTTCTTCCAGCAAAATCCACTGCTGAGAAGCTAAAGGGAGAGTGAGATAGCCCTCTTTCTCTACTGGTTGGTCTGAAATCTGAGCCTCAGGAAACCAGTCTTGTAGTTCTTTTGCCATCATATCCTAGCCCTCCACTTTTTGGATGCACCATAAAATCAAACTCTCAAGACGTTCCAGATTTTCAGTCATATGGAGATAGCCCATCACGGCTTCAAAACCTGTAGACATACGGTAAGTCACCACATCAGCATTTTTGGCCTTGGTGTGGCTATTGGTATTTCGACCTCTCTTGTAGATCTCTTCTTCTTTTTCTGTTAAGACCTGCTCCTCCAACATAAGAGAAATCAGGCGAGCCTGAGCCTTGGCTGAGACATACTTGGTCGCTTCTTGGTGAAGTTTATTGGGTTTGGTCATACCTTTTAGAATGAGGTGACGACGAATATACATAGAATACACCGCATCCCCCTCAAAAGCTAACGCAATCCCGTTAATGAGATTGACATCAATCACGAGTCCACCTCACTCCATCCTTGGTGTCAAGGAGCTTAATCCCTTGAGCAGCCAATTGGTCACGGATCTGGTCCGCTGTAGCAAAGTCACGATTGGCACGCGCTTCTTGTCGTTTTTGGATCAAGTCTTCAATCTCTGCATCCAAAACTTCCTCAATAAAGACAATTCCAAAGACTTCCAACATATCCGCAAGAGCTTGCTTGACACTTGCATCATAGTTGCCAGAGTTAATCCATTTGGCCATTTCAAAGACTACTGTGATACCGTTGGCAGCGTTGAAATCCTCATCCATAGCTGCTATAAACTTGTCTTTAAAGGCTTGCAAGTCTTGGGCATCCACGTTTCCTGTAAATGGTTGTTCGTAAGTGTTCTTTAGATACTTGAGATTAGTCTCTGCATCCCGCACTGCCTTTTCCGTAAAGTTGATAGGCTTACGGTAATGTTGTGTCGCAAAGAAGAAACGAAGCACTTGCCCATCAAGAGTTTTAAGGGCATCGTGCACTGTGATAAAGTTACCCAAGGACTTAGACATCTTGACATTGTCGATATTGACAAAGCCATTGTGCATCCAGTAGTTAGCAAAGGTCTTGCCTGTTTTGGCTTCTGACTGGGCAATTTCATTGGTATGGTGAGGAAACTCTAGGTCAGCTCCACCACCGTGAATATCAATGGTGTCGCCCAAAATCTCTGTCGACATGACTGAACACTCGATGTGCCAGCCCGGACGACCAGGTCCCCAAGGACTGTCCCAAGAAATCTCGCCTGATTTGGCAGATTTCCAGAGGGCAAAGTCCACAGGATTTTCCTTACGAGCTGTTTCTTCATCGGTACGACCTGAAGCACCCAGCTCCAAATCTTCCAAGGTTTTATTAGCCAATTTGGCATAGTTGTAAGATTTTTCCACACGGAAATAGACATCTCCTTGACTCTCGTAGGCAAAGCCTTTTTCAATCAAATCTTCCACAAAGCGGATGATGTCAGCCATAAACTCCACCACACGCGGATGGCGGGTCGCAGGTTTGACGCCCAAGGCCGTCACATCCTCACGAAAGGCAGCGATGTACTTGTCCGCAACCTCCTGAGGCGTGATACCTTCTTCCTTGGCACGGTTGATAATCTTATCATCCACATCCGTAAAATTGGAAATATAGGCAACCTCGTACCCACGGTATTCGAAATAACGACGAATGGTATCAAAAGCCACCGTCGAACGGGCATTCCCCACGTGGATATAGTTATACACGGTTGGCCCACAAACATACATCTTGACTTTGCCGTCCTCAATCGGGACAAATTCTCGCAAATCACGAGACATGGTGTCGTAAATTTTAATCATAAATCATAGTCAGGAAAACCAAAATCAAAGAACACTTAGTTTCATCACTAAGAGTTCAATTGAATTTCAGTCCGAATCTCTCTAGACTTCGGAATCCCTTGCTCCTTTCTCATTCAGATAAACCACCTGAGTCTGTTTGACAAAGCCAATTTTTTCATACAAACGTTTAGCACCTACATTGCTATCTTCCACTGCAATCTGAAATTCCTTATCATTTTGCTCAATTAGTTGGTTGACGAGGGATTTTGCTAAGTAGCTTCCATAGCCTTTCCCACGTTCAGGTTCCGATATTGCTAACCCGTAGAAGTAATTCGTATTAGTCGATAAATCTACCGTGCAAGTTCCAATAACCTGACCGTCTTTTAACAAAATATATAAGCGACTTTCTGGATCCTTCAGAGCTTCAGCGACATATCTATCCACAATCTCTCTAGATTCATGCTCTTCTGAGAATGCCTGAAATTTCAACTGACTAATTTGATCCTGATACGAACTATCTGCTAACAAAACTTCAAGATTGGAAACATTTGCTAACGGATAAGGTTTTCTATCCTTACCTAACCAAGTTTCTGTCTCTTCATCCTCGACCAAGCCCCAGTTGCTGATAAAATCAGGATGACGGTCTAGAAAAACACGCTCTGTCTGAAAAGTGACTGAACAAATAGAGAAAGAAGCTGTTTCTCTCTCAAAACTAGTAAACAACGCACGCGCAATTCCCTGACGGCGATGATCTGGATGAACCAGTATCGTCACTTCCACATCTTGGTCATCTGCATAGACAGTTAATAAACCAACAAGTTCGCCTTTTTCATAATAAAGGAAAAAGGCGGGCATGTTTGGATCAAAATTAAGCATGTTAGAGAGATAGGGATCACGATAGGTACCGTCATAGTTTTGGCAACAGTTAATTAGTTTTTTCGCCTCAGATAGCTCCTCTTGGCTTAACTTGTTTCTTGCTTGAATCATATAGGTATCCTCTACAACCCAGACGATCTATGACTGGCTTCTTTAGCCTGCTCGAGTTTATTGACGTAGTACTCTCGTTTTTCTTCGACTTCGTGAATGACCGGCTCATCCTTCTTTCCATGAACACGAACAATCTTGGCCGGAATACCGACAACCGTCACATCACTAGGTACGTCTGCTACAACAACTGCTGCTGCACCGACCTTGGCATTTTCACCGATTTCCACAGGTCCGATAACTTGGGCATGGGCCGATATGAGAGCTCCTTTACGAACGGTCGGATGGCGTTTGCCACAGTCTTTCCCTGTTCCCCCAAGAGTCACCCCATGATAAAGGAGAACACCTTTTTCAACAATCGCTGTCTCTCCAATCACCAGACCAGAACCATGGTCGATAAAGACACCTGAATCGATCTGAGCACCCGGATGAATCTCAATCTGAGTCCAAAAGCGCCAGAACTGACTGTGCATACGAGCCAGTAGTTTGAAGCCATGCTTCCAGAGAAAATGCGAGAGACGGTGGGCCGCCAAGGCCTTGACACCTGGATAAGTCAGCAAAACCTCCAAAGTGGTGCGGGCCGCTGGATCATTTTCTTTTACGATATCAATGGTTTCGCGCCACCATCCCATACATTTCTCCTTTTCTTATTCTGAATCTTTTGGTGTTTCTGTAAATTCTTTCTTAGGTTTGTGATCCTTGTGATGACGTGGGCGGTGAGGACGCTCTGATTTTTCCCCTTTTTCATCACGTTCAGGTTTTGGAGGACGAGGAAGAAGGGCTTTCATAGAAGCATCCACACGTCCTTTTTCATCAATCTTGATAACCTTAACATCAACTTCATCCCCGATTGCTACCAAGTCTTCGACATTATTGGTACGAGTCCAAGCCATTTCAGAAATGTGAACGAGGGCATCTGTCTTGTCAAAGAGGTTAACAAAGGCACCAAATTTCTCGATACGAACGACTTTAGCACGGTAAACTTCGTCCACTTTGGCTTCACGAACCAAACCAGCAATGATTTCTTTGGTACGGTTGATAGCATCTTGGTCGCTAGAGTAGATAGAAACATTACCTTCTTCGTCAATATCAATCTTAACGCCTGTTTCAGCGATAATCTTATCGATGGTTTCTCCACCCTTACCGATGACAATCTTAATCTTGTCCACATCAATCTTGATGGTATCAATTTTCGGAGCAGTTGGAGCCAATTCTGGACGAACTTCTGGAATGGTTGCTTCAATCACATCAAGGATTTCAAAACGCGCTTTCTTAGCTTGGGCAAGAGCCTCAGTCAAGATTTCTGCAGTAATCCCTTGAATTTTGATATCCATTTGTAGGGCTGTAATCCCGTCACGAGTTCCTGCAACCTTGAAGTCCATGTCTCCAAAGTGGTCTTCCAAACCTTGGATATCTGTCAATACTGTGTAGTTGTTTCCATCTGAGATAAGTCCCATGGCAATACCAGCCACTGGCGCCTTGATTGGCACACCACCAGCCATAAGAGCAAGAGTTCCCGCACAGATAGAAGCTTGAGATGAAGAACCATTTGACTCCAAGACTTCTGCTACCAGACGGATAGCGTATGGGAATTCTTCCAAACTTGGCAAGACTTGAGCAAGGGCACGCTCACCAAGAGCACCGTGACCGATTTCACGACGACCTGGCGCACCGTAGCGTCCAGTTTCCCCTACAGAGTATTGTGGGAAGTTATAGTGGTGCATAAAGCGTTTCTTATACTCTGGATCCAAACCATCAATGATTTGAGTTTCACCCATCGGAGCCAAGGTCAAGACTGAAAGGGCTTGAGTTTGTCCACGAGTGAAAAGACCTGAACCGTGCACACGAGGAAGGAAGTCAACAACCGCATCCAAAGGACGGATTTCATCGACCTTACGACCATCAGGGCGAACCTTGTCTTCTGTAATCAAACGGCGCACTTCAGCGTGTTCCATTTGTTCCAAGATTTCAGCCACATCACGCATGATACGGTCAAATTCTTCGTGGTCTGCATATTTTTCTTCATAAACAGCAGTGACTTGGTCTTTGACTGCTTGAGTTGCAGCTTCACGAGCCAATTTCTCTTCTACTTGGACAGCTTTTTGGAGGTCACTGTTGTAGGCTGCGATAATTTCAGCCTGCAATTCAGCGTCAACATGAAGCAATTCCACTTCTGCTTTTTCCTTACCAACTGCTGCAACGATTTCTTCTTGGAAGGCAATCAATTCTTTGACTGCTTCGTGCCCTTTAAGGAGCGCTTCCAGCATGATTTCTTCTGACAATTCTTTAGCACCAGATTCTACCATGTTGATGGCGTGTTTGGTACCAGCTACTGTCAATTCAAGGAGGGATTGCTCTGCTTGTTCTTGGCTTGGATTGATGATGATTTGGCCATCTACATATCCCACTTGTACCCCAGCGATTGGTCCGTCAAATGGAATATCTGAGATAGAAAGCGCCAAGGATGAACCAAACATAGCAGCCATTGGTGCAGAAGCATTTTCATCATAAGAAAGCACGGTGTTGATGACTTGGACTTCGTTACGGAAACCTTCCGCAAACATAGGACGGATTGGACGGTCAATCAAACGCGCTGTCAAAGTCGCATCTGTTGAAGGACGTCCTTCACGTTTCATAAAGCCACCAGGAAACTTCCCAGCTGCATACATTTTTTCTTCGTAGTTGACTTGGAGAGGGAAGAAATCTCCAGTTGCCATCTTCTTAGACATAACGGCAGCAGTCAAGACAGTTGACTCACCGTAACGTACGACAACTGCGCCATTCGCTTGCTTAGCAACCTGACCAGTCTCTACAATTAACTCACGACCCGCAAAAGTCGTTTGAAACACTTGTTTTGTCATTTTAATCCCCTTTGGATTGATGAAATTATACGCCTTGCCTACAAAGATCAAGATACCAAGGACGTCAAAAGCAAAGTAAAAATAGGAAACTGACGAAGTCTTCGATGAAGACAAGACAGTTTATCTTTTTTACACAGCTTTTCGGCCGGGTTCAATTACACAAGATACAAATCATTAGAAAGGTTTGATACTAAAGTATCTAAACCTTTCACGCTAATCGCTATCGGACGATTAGCTAAATGCTTTACTAACTCTCTCGTCAGATAACATCGATTTGACTCGTTCGTGTCGCTCTTTCCTACCGTTAGTCATCAGAAAGATTTGATGCTAAAGTATCTAAACCTTTCAGTTAGAATGCATTGTATTATTTAATACCCTCATCTTTGTATCAAGTACGTACAGAGTCTATTTTATCATATTTTTCTTAAAAAGTGCGGTCTTTACCATTAAAAAGGAACCATTCCCCTCACTTGAGAAGAATGGTTTGCTTTTTATTATCCTAGAGACTGGTGATTAAACAAGGCATGGGTTGCTTGGTGGATGTATTTTGCTGTTTCAGCATTGTTCATGGTGTAGAGATGCACACCTGCAACATCCTGAGTTACCAAGTCCACGATTTGGTCCACTGCATAGGCAAGTCCTGCTGCTCTGAGCGACTCAGGGTCATGCTCATACTTGTCTAAGATGGCTTTAAATTTGCGTGGAAGATGGATATTCTCACAGGTCTTCAAGAGACGGAGAGCCTGATTTCGATTCAGAATTGGCATAATCCCTGCATGAATGGGAACATCAATCCCAGCCAAGATGCACTTGTCTTGGAAATCATAGAAGCGCTCATTGTCAAAGAAAAGCTGGGTTACAAGGCTCGAACAACCTGCATCTACTTTCTTCTTGAGATTTTGGATATCTGAAATCTGATTTGGCGAATCTGGATGCCCTTCCGGATAACAAGCACCAACAATATCAAAGTGAGGGGCTTGTTCCTTGATGAACTCGATCAAGTCCGTTGCATAGCGGAAATCCTTTTGTGGTTCCACGTCTGGAATAATATCCCCACGAAGAGCCAAGATTTTCTGCACCCCAACTTTGTCCAAGTCAGCAATGGTTTCAGCAACCTTGTCCTTAGTCAAATAGATAGCTGGCAAGTGGGCAATGGTCGGAATCGCCAAGTCATTTTGGATAAAATCAGCCAAACGAACCGTCGTTTCCTTGATATTAAATTTATTATTGCTGGCAGTTACACTGATAAAGTGAGGAGCCAACTCCTGCATATCTTGAAGAGCAGAAATAATGTTATCATTACCCACGGCTGGGTTAGGAGGGAACACTTCAAATGAGAGTGACGGTGTTTGGCGTGACATAGTCATTATCCTTTTCTAGTTGATTTTTTCGTTAGCTGGACTCCTAGAATCCGAGTGAAACAGGCAGATTGACTAAACAGCGCTTCTTGAGAAATCCTATCTTACAATTTCACACGCGCAGCTTTAGCTGCTTCAACAAGGCGGATCAAGCTTTCTTTTGTTTCTGGAATACCACGTGTTTTCAAACCACAGTCAGGGTTGATCCAAACTTTCTTGCTTGGCACTTTAGCAAGGATGGCTTCGATTGTATTGTCGATTTCGCCTTCATTTGGCACACGAGGTGAGTGGATATCGTAAACCCCAGGTCCCACTTCTGTTTGGAAGTTTTTCGCTTTGAGTTCGTCCAAGATTTCAAGGTTTGAACGGCTAGCCTCAAATGAGATAACGTCCGCATCCAAGTTGTCGATAGCTGGAATGATATCTGTAAATTCTGAGTAACACATGTGAGTGTGGATTTGTGTGTCAGGCGCTACTGTTGAGTGTACCAAGCGGAAGGCAGGAATTGCCCAGTCAAGGTAGTCTTCGTACCAGTCGCTACGACGGAGTGGCAATTTCTCACGAAGAGCAGCCTCATCGATTTGGATGATTTTCACACCAGCAGCTTCGAGGTCAAGCACTTCATCCTTGATAGCAAGGGCGATTTGAAGAGTAGAATCCTTGATAGAGATGTCTTCACGTGGGAATGACCAGTTGAGGATGGTAACAGGTCCAGTCAACATACCTTTAACAGGTTTGTTTGTACGGCTTTGTGCATAGCTAGACCATTTAACAGTGATAGGGTTAAGACGAGTTACATCACCCCATATGATTGGTGGTTTCACCCCACGCATACCGTATGATTGTACCCAACCATTTTTAGAGAAGAGGTATCCTGACAAGTTTTGACCGAAGTACTCAACCATGTCATTACGCTCAAATTCACCGTGAACAAGGACATCAAAGTCGATATCTTCTTGCCATTTGATCCATTCATCGATCGTTTCAGCAAGGAAAGCATCGTACTCTTCTTGAGACAATTCACCTTTACGGTAAGCCAAACGTTTCGCACGAACTTCTTTAGTTTGAGGGAATGAACCGATAGTTGTTGTTGGAAGAGCTGGAAGTTTGAAAGCTTCTTCTTGGATAGCTTCACGTTCTGCAAAGGCTGGCAAACGAGTGTAGTCTGCGTCTGTCAAGCCAGCGATACGCGCACGAAGTTCTGCATTTTCACCCACACGTTCAGTCGCAAAGAGTTCTTTGTTAGCAGCAAGAGCTTGTTCACCTTGACCATTGCGGATAGCATCCAAATCACGAATCTCATCCAATTTTTCAACTGCAAAGGCAAAGTGGTTCAAGATAGCTGGTTCAAATTCCTCATTAGCAGTTGTAAATGGCACATGAAGAAGTGAGCATGAGCTTGTCAAGACAATGTTTTCAGCCGGGATTTGTTCAAGAACAGCCAAGCTCTTTTCGTAGTTGTTACGCCAGATGTTTTTACCATTGACAATACCTGCATAAAGAGTCTTGTCAGCTGGGAAGCCACCTTTAACCAATTCAAGAGTTTTCTTACCTTCAACGAAATCAAGACCAATGGCATCTACTGGCAATTTCACAAGGTCAGCGTAGACGTCACGAACATCACCGAAGTAAGTTTGAAGCAAGACTTCAAGATCTTTTTTGTCAGCCAAAAGTTTGTTGTAAAGATTCAAGAAGAGAGCTTTTTCTTCGGCTGTCAAGTCTTTTACAAGAGCCGCTTCATCCAATTGGATACGAGTTGCACCAAGTTCAGCCAATTTTGCAAAAACTCCTTGGTAAGCAGCCACTAAACCGTCTACGAAGTCTTCTGCTTTCACGCCTTCTTCAAAGTCTGACAATTGAAGGAAAGTGAATGGACCTACAAGAACTGGACGAGTGTTCAATCCAAGTTCTTTTGCTTCTTGGAACTCATCAAAGATTTTGTGACCTGCAAGTTTGACTTGAGTGTCTTTTTCAAATTTAGGAACGATGTAATGGTAGTTGGTGTTGAACCATTTCTTCATTGGAAGGGCGCGAACGTCTCCTTTTTCTCCTTGGTAACCACGACCCAAAGCGAAGTAGCGCTCAAGGTCAGACAAGTCCAAGTTTTGAACTGAAGCAGGTACCACGTTGAAAAGGAAAGCTGCATCTAGGAAGTTGTCATAGTGAGAAAAGTCATTTGATGGAATTTCAGTGATGCCTTTTTCTTTGACAATGTTCCAGTGTTTAGCACGCAAATCTTTTGCGGCCGCCAAGAGTTCTTCTTCTGAGATTTCTTTTCTAAAGTATTTTTCAGTTGTAAATTTTAATTCGCGGAATTCGCCCAAACGAGGGAAACCGATGATTGTAGTTGACATGATGTGTCCTCCAAAATTTGTTGTTGAAACTATCTTAACAGAAAAGGAATCATCTGTATAATTGTAAAAAATTAGGCTTTGATATAGTTTGAAACTATATCTCTGTTTTGAACAAAAGAAAAAGACCTGAGACAAACGCCTCAAATCCTTTGTATATCTTGTTTTAAAGCTGTATTCCAGTTAGAATACTCAAACGCCTTATTAGTAATTCTTATAAGTGACTATGGCTTGTTATTGGAAAAGACTATAAGTCTACTCTGATTAACTTCCCCCTGTTCAAGTGAGACGACTGCTAGAGTCTTTCCTAGACTGGCTAGAACTTTTAAAACCGTATCCAACTGGGGGCTAGTCTTACCTGTTTCCATCCTAGCTATAACCGGCTGGCTTACTCCACTAAGTTCTTCTAGTTTTTTCTGACTGATTCCTTGAAAAATATAGAATCCGCCACCTTCCAAGTATATTTTGAGATTCTCAAAAATGATAGAAATAATTTCCTAAAAGCAGAAAATAGAATAATAAAAAAGTAGCCATTAAACACATTTGATAGCTACTTTTTATTGTGTAGGCAGATTTATTTCGTTACTCAATATCAAATGATTCTTAAATATCTCCACCAATTCCCTTGAATTTTTCAACAAAACTACTGATCTTTTGAAACACGGTTTGTTTTTTTGTACGATATTGTGGATTTAGTGGGCTCATTTTCGGCAGAGCTTCATTCAAATCATTCCCGTTTTCACTAGCATACTCATGCTTCAACGAAGCTTGTATGTAGCGCTTAGCACTTTGTTCATTTAATCCCTCAGTCTGTATCAACTCATCCGCTTCCCTTTTCTGCTCACCTTGCGCGAAAATAAAGAACTGTTCAATGATGTCTGATTTATCAACAAAACTATCTAAATCACTGTCATGGATGAAAGAGACTATCAAATCTTCCTTAGCTCGATTGCCAAGACTTGCTCGAATCGTCCGAGTAATTTCCGAAACAAGTTCATCCTTATCTGAAACCTTTTTATTAGTCTCAAAAATTAGCTCTAAGATATAGTCTAGATTGATTTCTTGGGATTTTAGTAATTCAACTTCAAAAACAATCGAATCCCAATCAACTTTAGATTCGCTATCTTCCTGATTACGGCGTTCATTCTCATACCATGACTTAATGTCATTATAGGTTGAACGGTAGTCTTGAATTTCTCTAGTACTTGGGATGTCTAACCTAGATAACTCCTCTAAAGTTTCATCATCCACATGGAAACGTTCCTTGAAAGCCTCTACAGCCTCATCATCTAAGATATCAAGTTCTTGTAAAGCTCGTAGACTCATGAAATTATCGTAGTTTTGTAAGATATTATCTAAACGAAGAAATTGACCAAACAAAGAGACAAATTCTTTCTTATCACTTTCTTTAATGATAGCTTGCGGGTTCGGAAATTTTTCTTGTAACTCTTGAACAACGTCCATATAACCCTTCTGCGCTTCACCGGCCTCCGTAAAACCTGTCATATACTCTTGATAAGAACGCTCGAGCAAGACTTCTGCTGTCTCAGTCTTTCCAAACAGCTTAATAGCATCAGTTGTTGCCTTCTCTAAATCCCGGAAGGTTACAATATTCCCGAATGACTTAGTAGCATCATAAATTCGATTGGTGCGTGAAAAAGATTGGATTAAACCATGATATCTCAGATTTTTATCCACAAATAAAGTATTTAAAGTCGGTGCATCAAAACCAGTCAAGAACATCCCAACTACAATTAAGAGATCCACTTCCCGATTTTTGACACGTTTAGCCAAATCACGATAGTAATTCTGAAAATCATTACCGTTAATAGTAAAATTAGTGCCAAACAACTGATTATAATCAGCTATACAACTACTCAAAAATTCTTTACTACTTATATCCGCTAAATCTGCCGGTGAAAAGCTCTCATCGTCAATTTCACCAATAGCCACCTGAGATTCATTCGCAGCATAGGAAAAGATAGTCGCAATCTTCAATGGTTTTTCAGAGTCTTTTTGCTGATTTTGCAACTCTTGATAGTAGGCTTTCGCTGCATCAACACTTGAAACAGCAAACATAGCATTGAAACCTTTACCAGTTAATCGATGCGTTTTTTGACCAAAATGACCCAAAATATACCTAGATATTTCTGTGATTCGAGTCGGATGAAGCAGTGCTTTCTTATTTTCAGCTGCAGATAACTTAGTTAAGTCCTGCTCGCTTTCAATTGACTTAAACTGCGGACGAACGTCATTATAATCCACCATGAACTTCAGAACTTTTTGATCTCTAATCGCATCAGTAAGCACATAGGCATGTAACTCACGACCGAAAACAGATACGGTCGTGTCTGTCCCTAATGCATTTCCCTTTCGAATTAGTTTACCAGAGGCATCATACTTGTCTGGTAAAATCGGTGTACCCGTAAAGCCAAACTGGCAATATTTCTTAAATTTCTGTCTGAGCCGCTTTTGCGCTTCACCAAACTGAGATCGATGACATTCATCAAAAATGAAAACCACTTGCTTTTGATAAATTTCATGATGACTCTCACTGCTCATAAAGTTGTTAAGCTTCTGAATGGTCGTCACGACAATTTTATTATCATCCTTCTCGATATTGTGTTTGAGACCTGCAGTACTATTTGAACCGTTGACTGAGTCAGGTGAAAATCGCTGGTACTCCTTCATTGTCTGATAATCCAAGTCCTTGCGGTCCACCACAAAGAAAACCTTATCCACTTCTTCCATCTCAGTAGCAAGTCTAGCAGCTTTAAAACTTGTCAGGGTCTTCCCTGAACCGGTAGTATGCCAAATATAACCACCTGTATCAGGACCGCTTTTGATTTTTGAAGCAATAGCTGAACGTATCTTCCAGATGATTCTCTCAGTTGCCGCAATCTGATAAGGACGCATGATAAGAAGAGTATCATTAGTATCAAATACAGAATAATTTATCAAAACATTTAACAAGGTCTGTTGGCTCAAGAAAGTTGCTGTAAAGTCCTTTAAGTCCTTAATAGGATTATTATTTTTCAAAGCCCAGTTCATGGTAAACTCATAAGAATTCTTATCTCGCTTGGTCGTGTTAGCAAAATACCGAGTATCCGTTCCGTTTGAGATGATAAAAATCTGAAGGTACTTAAAGAGAGAATTCTCCTCATTGAAACTTTCCTTACTATATCTATGCACCTGATTAAAGGCCTCTTGAATCGCAACTCCGCGTTTTTTAAGCTCAATTTGTACCAGAGGCAATCCATTTACCAACAAGGTTACATCATAACGATTGCTACTGGTACCAACTTGCTTCATTTGATTAAGGACTTGCAGTTTGTTTCGACTAATATTTTTCTTATCCCATAGATAGATATTCTGGATATGCCCATCATCAAAGATAAAATCATAAATATAGTTGTCATGAAGTTTTCTGGTACAATCAATCAAACTGTCACTGGGTTTATTGAGGTACTCATCCAAAAAACGCAACCACTCAGCATCTGTAAAAACTACATTATTCAAAACTTCCATCTGGGTCTTGAGATTAGACAAAAGCGCCTCTGGGGTCGTCAAATAAGTTAGGTACTCGTATCCTTGCTGGCGCAAGTCAGCAATCAACTCCTTCTCCAAGTCCGCCTCTGTCTGATACTGACTAGGCTGTTCTAGCTTGGTATACTTTTCTAAAATGATAAAATTATCTGACTCAACAATAGCTGTAGTCAATGTACTTTCAGACATAATTACTCCTTATAATTGCAAGTGCTCTCTAAATGCTGTAACAGGTTTTTTAAAAGCGCAGTTTTTGAGTGGTCTACGAGTTCATCTTCCTCGGTTGATACTTTAGAATGACTAGAAATATTTAATATCCTTGACTCATAGTTACTAAAACTTCCTTCATTATCAAGTGGCAATAAATCCTGCCAATTTTGATACCCTAGGAAAGTTGCAGTTTTCTCGTAAAGATTTCTTAAAAAATTAAAATGATATTTATAAACCAAATTGTCTTCTATAGCTTTATGTAATGATTTTCTTAAAAAATTATGATAAGCAAAAGGAGAGTCATCCGGTTGATTTATCAGCTCATATGATCCATCTTCTAATTTTTCAAATCTAAATCTACTACTATCAGGAACCTTTCGGGTGTCAATATAGGTTCTTTTCTCTCCAGTTTCTTCGTCAATAGCTTCCTTACTGTACCTCTCCTTTCTTTTAATATTTTTTAACTCATTATATAAGACATTATAGAATAAAGGATTGTGACTTGTTATTATAAATTTAAGATCAGACTTACTCATTCTAATTAACTTACCTAAATTTGATGCAACTTCTATCAAGTGGTTTTCATCTAATGATGAAACCGGGTCATCAATAAATACATACTCTAAATCATCAAACTCTCTAGTACTACGTTCATCAGGTTCTAGTATATCAAGCTCACTAATAACTAGCTCTAGCAATGTATAAAAAATAGACCAAATAAAATTGCTCTCTTCACCTTTGGATAACTTAATTTGTTCGTTTAGTCTATCCTCACCATCACCACTTTGAATAGTGAAAAGAATATGACCATCTGACAAAAGAAATGAAGGTGTTATTTTATCATTTGTATAATGCTGAAAATGCGAAATAATATTCTGATCCTGTCCCTGCTCTTGAATAATCCAAGATATAAAAGAATTTGGCTGAATCTTCAGTTTAAAATTTTGATTGCTTTCAAGATCATTATCCCAATAGAACAAGTCCTCAGTAAAAGCATTATAATAAAGAATCTTATTTCTCGTAAGACCGCCTTCTTCAGCTTGAATCAACTCAGCAAACTCTTTAGAGAGTCTGGTCTTACCCGTCCCATTAAAGGCGTAGATCAGCTGAACTTTCTGTTTCGAATCTTTTAACTCTTTTGCAATATCTCTTAGCGCTTTTGCCATATCCCTTTCCTATTCTTTTCTATAAATCAAAATTAAATAATTGTTCCCGCCAGTATTCATACTGTTTCTGTCTTAGTTCGATTTCTTTTGGAAGACCCTCAGAAAGAGAATGAGTTAAGATGTTGAATTTATCAAGTATGGAGACGATTCTTTTTTGTTCAGTGAGAGGTGGAAGGACAATTTGAAATTTTTCCATATCTTTCGAATTGATACGAATGACTTTTGTTCCAGTAACTTTTCTTTCTTTTTGAGATTGAAAAGAAATCGATCTCAGCCAATAATTTAAGTAACGTGAGTTTTGGGTAGTTTGAATGATATAACTATCTCCAGAAATACCGATCTCTTCTTTTCCTTCCCAAACAATTGCTTTTCCAACATCTTCAACATTCTCAGATGTAGTTGCCATTACCAAGTCATTTGGTCGTGCTTTTTTTAGCTTTTCGAACACTATTTCACTAGTTTTGGAGAGAGTTTCAGTGACTGTAAAGTCGTATTTAGTGTAAATTTGTCCGTAGTGGATAACAGATTTCCCGATTTCTGTAAAATCTTTCTTCTGAAGTCCATTTCCTCTTACAAAGTCACAAATAGTTCCCAACTCCACTCGAATTGGGCCAAATACCCACTGTAAAAGCTTGATAATAGCGGAGTTGTCCCACTCCTCTACTCTACTCTACTCTACTCTACTCTACTCTCAGTGTACTCGCCTTCGGCGACGAATGTCAAGAGTTTTTCTCTAAAATATTCATACTGTTTTTGACGAAGTTCAATCTCCTTGGGTAGTCCGATGTTGAGGTCATTACAAACCATATCAAAGTTGTCTAGAACTTGAACAATCCGAGACTGGATTTCAAGGGAAGGGACTGGGATTTTTAATTTCGAAAGTGTATTACCATTTGTTAAAGCTCTTGTTGTATAAGTACTATACCGAACAATATCCCTTCTAAAAGCAGTTGATTCAAAACAATATGCACAGTATTCAGGAAGTAATAATTTCGTTATTGGTCTTGCCCTCAAAACAAATCCACTAAAAACTCCATTTTTAACTTCATCCAATAATACGGAAGTTTTTCCAATTTCCTCTTGAGTTTCAGATGTTCGCGTAAAAAAGACATCCCCCCTCTGGACACCATATCGTTCAATTTCCTCAGTACTTACTCTAACTTTCCCTTTCAATACATTCGATAATATTTTCTTATTCTTATATACATCGGTATAATTAACTATAGGAGTTCCGCTCCCAAAAAATTCTTTTCCTTTATTCAATCCATTCTTAAAAACAAACAATTCCCCAAGTGTCTTCCACTCAACCTGATAAACTTCATCCTCAAATGATAAAAGTTTATCTCGATAAAAAGAATATTGCTTTTTACGTGAGGTCAATTCTGAGGTCAATTCTGTAACATAATCAGTGAATTTGTCAAGTATTTGCACGATTTTTTCTTGAATTTCTATTGGTGGGATTGGAATAGGAAACGATTTTAAAGTTGAAATGACAATGTAAGACATAGCTGCCTTATTTGTATTATTCTCTAAATAAGATTTTAGTCCCTGTTTGATAATGTGTAACAAAAATCGCGCTTTCACATTATGTGAGAAATTTGTCAAGACATATGTTCTTTGATATGCTTCAAATTTTCCTGAATAATACTTAACATCTCCAACATTTGCATTTCCAGCAATCAATAGTGCCTCTGTATTCCACCTAAAAGAATTTATTCGACTTATCTCTTTTGCTGTTGTAAAAAAAGGATATTTCCCATCTTCGACAGATTCATTAGCATTCAATTTACCTGTTTCTATTTCACAAACTTCCCCCAACTCTTTCCACTCAACAGGACAGTTTTGGATTTCTTCTAGGATGTTCATGGTTTCCCTCCTTCCTTGGCTAGATTTTCAATACTTTTGATTTCCTTGAGGTAATCTTTTTCAACTTGACTGAGTGTCTTAGCTTGGTAGCTCTTATATTCCTTATCTACCTTATGCTTCATCTGTTCACGAGAGATAGAACCACTATTATCCAGCAAGTCTTCTCCAGTAGCCTGAAGGATACGATCTACGTGCGTTACCCAGTCAGCCATGGTCATGACTTCTTTTCGCTCTGCCTGTCTTTCCGCAAAGTCTAGATATCCTGATACAAGCTGATTAAGCCCACGCAGTTCCTTCTCTGTCAGATAGTTCTTGGCAACTTTTGCTTCAGATAGAGTAGGAAGGTCTCCCTTAAAGGTAGTTAAGCCCATAAACTCCTTTTTACTATCAACACGATTGTAAATGAGTTCACTAGCGGTATTGTGGTGAATGGCATAATGCATCTTGTTTTGAACCGTCGCAAAGAATTTTTTTGCCTCTGGTGAGTTTGCATTGTAGTCACTTGATGTCGCAAAGAGATCCAAAACCTGACGGTAAAAGACTTTTTCACTTGAGCGAATGTCTCGGATTCTTTCAAGGAGTTCTTTAAAGTAAGAGACTCCACCCAAGTTTTTCAGGCGCTCATCATCCATAGCGAAGCCCTTGATCAGATATTCTTTCAAGACTGTCGAAGCATAGAGTCTGAACTGAATGCCACGAGGGGAACGCACTCGATAACCAATCGCCAAAATCATATCAAGATTATAGTAGGCGACTTTTTTCGACTGAGTTTTACCAGCCATTGCACCGTGACGAGTGGTTGTCAACTGATAGTTGACAACCACTGCTTCATCCAATTCACCATCATCAAAGATAGCCTTGATATGTTTACTAATGTTTTGCTTGGAAGTCTGAAAGAGCTCAGCTAGTTCCTGTTGGGTCAGCCAGACTGTTCCATTATCCAGATGAAGCTCAATAGCGGACTTGCCGTCATCTGTTTTATAGAGAATCACATCATTTGCCATGGCTTAATTCCTCTACAATCTTATCTATCTCTGCACGCAAGTGGTCAATCTTGGCAACAGTATCAGAGATTTCTTTATTAAGCACATCAATATCAATCTTCTCACGGGTATCTTCTTTTTCTACATAAGTTGACACTGAAAGATTATAATCTGCTTCTGCTACTTTTTCTTGTGCCACCATACAAGAAAAGTAATCTTCTTTTTCTTTCTTTTCAACACTGTCTAAGATTTTTTCGATATTCTCTTCTGTCAAGACATTATTATTGGTTTCTTTCTTAAACTGCTTACTTGCATCAATAAATAGGATATCCGTTGTCGGCTTATTCTTTGCCAGAATCAGAATACAGGTCGCAATGGAGGTACCAAAAAAGAGATTGTCTGGTAGCTGAATAACCACTTCAACAAAGTTACTGTCTACTAGATATTGACGGATCTTTTGCTCAGCACCTCCACGATAGAAAATACCTGGGAAAGTTACGATTGCAGCTCGCCCCTTATTTGACAAGTATGACAAGCTATGCATAATAAAAGCAAAATCAGCCTTAGATTTAGGCGCCAATACACCCGCAGGTGCAAAGCGATCATCATTGATAAGCGTTGGATCATCGCTTCCTATCCATTTGATAGAGTATGGTGGATTTGACACAATAGCATCAAAAGGCTTATCGTTTACATGCTTAGGATCAAGCAAGGTATTGCCACGCTCAATGCTAAACTTATCATAATTGATATTGTGTAAAAACATATTCATCCGAGCTAGATTATAGGTGGTCATATTAATTTCCTGACCATAAAATCCATCTTCAATTATGTGCTCATTAAACTGCTTTTTAGCTTGCAGGAGCAGCGAACCCGAACCACAGGCAGGATCGTAAATTTTATTGATTTTATTTTTTTCATTCTTGCCCAGCATAACAATTCGCGCCAAGAGTCTCGATACACTTTGCGGTGTAAAAAATTCACCACCAGATTTCCCGGCGTTAGAAGCATAATTAGAGATTAGATACTCATAAGCATCCCCAAAAAGATCAATATGGTTATCTTCAAAGTTTCCAAAATCAAGACTTGCAATTCCTTCAAGAATCAAAACCAAGCGCTGATTCCTCTCTGGAACTGTACTACCTAGCTTGTTACTTCTAGTATCTACATCATCAAAAAGACCCTTGATGTCATGTTCACTCGCATAACCAATCGCACTAGACTCAATATCATCAAATATATCTTTTAAATCTGTATTTAAGCGCTCATTTTGGCGAGCAGTTTTGACAACACTGGAAAACAACTGCGAAGGCATAATAAAATAACCCTTGGTTTTAATGGCATCATCTCGAACTTCAGGTGTAATTAAATCTTCAGAAATCTCTTCATAGTTAATTGATTCATCGCCACCTTCAATATAGGTTTTGAAATTTTCACTAATAAAGCGATAAAATAGAATCCCCAAAATATACTGCTTGAAGTCCCAACCATCTACTGCACCACGAACATCATCCGCAATCGCCCAAATTTTACGATGCAGCTCCTTGCGTTCTGCATTTTCTTTACTTGCCATTTTTACTTCCCTTATTTAATGTATTATCTCTTCTATTTTATCATATTTTCGATACTAAAAAATTCTCTAGCATTCAATAAATGAATATTATTATTTTTAAATAGTATAAGCTTTTCAACATAAACCTCCTAACTTTACGATAATTTACATCTCCCCCCATATTACCTATATTCACCCTCACAAAAACAATCCATTCCCCCTTTCTCCTCCAAAATATGGTATAGTAGAATTATACTATCTATGAGGAGTTTACATGTCACAGGATAAACAAATGAAAGCTGTGTCTCCCCTTTTGCAGCAAGTTATCAATATCTCATCGATTGTCGGTGGGGTTGGGAGTTTGATTTTCTGTATTTGGGCTTATCAGGCTGGGGTTTTACAGTCTAAGGAAACCCTCTCTGCCTTTATCCAGCAGGCAGGTATCTGGGGGCCACCTCTCTTTATCTTTTTACAGATTTTACAGACGGTCGTCCCTATCATTCCTGGGGCCTTGACCTCGGTGGCTGGCGTCTTTATCTACGGACACATCATCGGGACTATCTACAACTATATCGGCATCGTGATTGGCTGTGCCATTATCTTTTATCTTGTGCGCCTCTACGGAGCTGCCTTTGTCCAGTCCGTCGTCAGCAAGCGTACCTATGACAAGTATATCGGCTGGTTGGATAAGGGTAATCGTTTTGACCGTTTCTTTATCTTTATGATGATTTGGCCCATTAGTCCAGCTGACTTTCTCTGTATGCTGGCTGCCCTGACCAAGATGAGTTTCAAGCGCTATATGACTATCATCATTCTGACCAAGCCCTTTACCCTCGTGGTTTATACCTACGGTCTAACCTATATTATTGACTTCTTCTGGCAAATGCTTTGACACATAAAAAATCCGTTTGGTTTCCCAAGCGGATTTTGTGCTTTATTTTGAAACTTCTTTTGCAAGTACAAAGTTCCCAAGAGTAGCAGAACCATTTCCTGCGACTGCTGGTGTCACGATGTATTCACGCACATCAGGTACTGGTAGGTAGCCATTAAGAAGAGATGTAAATTTCTCACGGACACGGTCCAGCATGTGTTGTTGAGCCATGACCCCTCCACCAAAGACAATCACGTCTGGGCGGAAAGTCACTGTCGCATTAACCGCAGCTTGAGCGATATAATAGGCTTGGACATCCCAAACAGGGTTGTTGAGTTCAATGTTTTCCCCACGTACACCTGTACGAGCTTCCAAACTTGGACCAGCTGCATAGCCTTCCAGACATCCCTTATGGAAAGGACAAACACCCTTAAACTCTTTTTCAATATCCATTGGGTGTCTAGCAACATAATAATGACCCATTTCAGGGTGACCCACACCACCGATAAATTCACCACGTTGGATGACACCTGCACCGATACCTGTACCGATTGTGTAGTAAACCAAGTTTTCGATACGACCACCAGCATTGTTACGGGCAACCACTTCACCGTAAGCAGAGCTGTTTACGTCTGTTGTGAAGTACATTGGCACGTTTAGGGCACGACGAAGGGCACCAAGCAAGTCCACATTTGCCCAGTTTGGTTTTGGAGTCGTTGTGATAAAGCCATAGGTTTTTGAGTTTTTATCAATATCAATCGGACCAAATGAACCAACTGCAAGACCAGCAAGGTTGTCGAATTTCGAGAAGAACTCGATGGTTTTATCGATTGTTTCGATTGGAGTTGTTGTTGGAAATTGTGTTTTTTCTACAACGTTAAAGTTTTCATCACCGACAGCACAGACAAACTTTGTACCGCCCGCTTCCAAGCTTCCATATAATTTTGTCATGATAAACCTCTTGTTTTTATTTTCTTTATTATAGCATATTTCGAAAGTCTAAATTTCTCTATTTTTTAGATTTTCCTCTGTAAATCTTACCATTCAAGCAAAAACGAACAAACATGTCATTTGTTCGTTTTCACATTAGAGAGGATTGATTAGATTTTCACTTCGATCACAGCATCCCCCTTCGCAACTGAACCTGTTGCGACTGGAGCTACTGAAGCGTAGTCAGCTGTATTTGTAACGATAACCATTGTTGTATCATCAAGACCAGCTGCAGCGATTTTGTTTGAGTCAAATATTCCAAGAACATCGCCCGCTTTCACCTTGTCACCTTGGGCAACTTTTGCTTCAAAACCTTCACCATTCATAGATACAGTGTCAATACCAACGTGAATCAAAACTTCAGCACCATCAGTTGTTTTCAAACCAAAAGCATGTCCTGTTGGAAAGGCAATTGAAACTTCAGCATCAGCTGGTGCATAAACCACACCTTGGCTAGGTTTCACAGCGATACCTTGTCCCATAGCTCCACTTGAGAAGACTGGGTCATTGACATCAGCAAGAGCGACAACATCACCAACGATAGGAGTTATAAGTGTTTCATTTTGAAAAGCAACAACATTTCCAGTAACTGCTTCTTCAACGAAGCGTTCTGTAGTAGTTTCTTCAGCAACCTCTACTTCATCTTCATAACCAAACATGTAAGTAAGAGCAAAACCAAGGGCAAATGATACAGCTACCATCAGAAGGTATAGTGGAAGTTGTCCATTACCGGCATAAAGCATTGTACCAGGGATGATGGTGATACCACTACCAGTACCAGCAAGTCCAAGGATTGAAGCCAATCCACCACCGATTGCACCAGCAATCAATGAAAGGAAGAATGGTTTACGGAAGCGCAAGTTCACCCCGAAGATAGCAGGCTCTGTAATACCTAGGAAGGCAGAAAGAGCAGCTGGGAAAGCAAGTGTTTTCAGTTTTGGATTTTTAGTTTTGACACCAACCGCAACAGTTGCAGCACCTTGGGCTGTCATAGCCGCAGTGATGATAGCGTTGAATGGGTTAGCATGGTCAGCAGCGAGTAATTGAACTTCAAGCAAGTTGAAGATGTGGTGCACACCTGACACGACAATCAATTGGTGAACCCCACCAATCAAGAAACCACCAAGACCAAATGGCAAGCCAAGAATTGCTTTTGTACCAATAAGGATGTAGTTTTCAACAACGTGGAAAACTGGTCCGATGACAAAGAGTCCAAGGATAGACATAACCAAAAGTGTCACGAATGGTGTTACCAAGAGGTCAATCACATCTGGAACAACCTTGCGGACAGCTTTTTCAAATTTAGCTCCGACAACCCCGATGATGAAGGCTGGAAGAACTGAACCTTGCAAACCAACAACAGGGATGAAACCAAAGAAGTTCATAGCTGTTACTTCACCACCTGAAGCGACTGCCCAAGCGTTTGGAAGTGAGCCAGAAACAAGCATCATACCAAGAACGATACCAACGGCTGGATTTCCACCGAATACGCGGAAGGTTGACCACACAACCAAACCTGGCAAGATGATGAAGGCTGTATCTGTCAAGATTTGTGTGTAAGTTGCAAAGTCACCTGGAAGTGGCATTTCAAGAGCGTTGAAAAGACCACGCACCCCCATGAAGAGACCTGTCGCTACGATAACTGGGATGATTGGAACGAAAACGTCACCGAAAGTACGGATAGCACGTTGGAACCAGTTTCCTTGTTTCGCAGCTTCTGCTTTCATGTCATCTTTAGATGATGTTGGCAAACCAAGTGCAACAACCTCATCGTACATTTTGTTAACTGTACCTGTACCAAAGATGATTTGGTATTGACCTGAGTTAAAGAAAGCACCTTGAACTTTTTCCAAGTTCTCAATCACTTCTTTATTAATTTTCCCTTCATCTTTGACCATGACACGAAGACGAGTCGCACAGTGAGCTACACTGTTGACATTTTCACGTCCGCCCAAGGCATCGATGACTTTTTTTGCAATTTCCTGATTGTTCATTTGCAAAAATCTCCTTATATAAAATTTTGTTATTGTTTGAAAGCGATTTTATTCGCCCTACGACTATTATTTTATCATGTTTTAGAAATATGTCAAGCGTTTTGCAGAAAAAATATTTGTTTCTTAGAGTAAGGTCCTTTGTTTTGATAGATTGTGAGAGTTTTATGAAAGCATTCTTTAAAAAAATAGTTTAAAATCTGAGTTAAAAAGGACTTTATTTCACTTTCTTTCAATTTTCTGTAGATAGTTGATTGATTTTCTGCTTTTGATTTGTGATAAACGTTTGACAGTTTTTTCTCTTTTTTAACATAAAAGACTTGCTTTTTCAACCGAAAACGGTTACTATTAAAAGTAATAAGATTTTTGGAGGAATAAAATAAATGGAATGGACAACTGAGCGTCGTTATAGACCCTATGAAGATTGGACGCAAGAAGAAATTCAAAATATAAAGAAAAATATAGCACAATCTCCATGGCATACTCATTACCATGTTGAGCCAAAAACAGGACTTCTCAACGACCCAAATGGCTTTTCTTACTTTGATGGCAAGTGGATCCTCTTTTACCAGAATTTTCCTTTTGGTGCAGCCCACGGTTTGAAATCTTGGGTGCAATTGGAAAGTGAGGACTTGGTTCACTTCACAGAAACTGGAATCAAAGTTTTACCAGATACTCCATTAGATAGCCACGGTGCCTACTCTGGTTCTGCCATGCAGTTTGGCGATAACTTGTTCCTATTTTATACAGGAAATGTTCGTGATGAAAACTGGATCCGTCACCCTTACCAGATTGGAGCTTTGATGGATAAGGATGGCAAGATTACAAAGATTGATAAGATCTTGATCGACCAGCCAGCAGACTCTACTGACCACTTCCGTGATCCGCAAATTTTTAACTTCAAGGGCCAATACTATGCTATCGTCGGTGGACAGGACTTAGAGAAAAAAGGCTTCGTCCGTCTCTACAAGGCTGTAGACAACGACTACACAAACTGGCAAGCCGTTGGCAACCTTGACTTTGCTAACGACCGTACTGCCTACATGATGGAATGTCCAAATCTAGTCTTTGTAGGGGAACAACCTGTCCTTCTCTACTGCCCACAAGGATTGGATAAGAACGTTCTAGACTACGATAATATCTTTCCAAATATGTATAAGATTGGGGCTTCCTTTGACCCTGAAAATGCTAAAATGGTAGATGTATCTCAACTTCAAAACATGGACTATGGTTTCGAAGCCTATGCAACTCAAGCCTTCAACGCTCCTGATGGACGTGCTCTAGCTGTTAGCTGGCTTGGCTTGCCAGATGTTTCTTACCCATCTGACCGTTTTGACCACCAAGGAACCTTCTCTTTGGTCAAGGAACTCACTATCAAAGACGGCAAACTCTACCAATACCCAGTTGCAGCTATCAAGGACCTTCGTGCTTCTGAAGAACCTTTCTCAAACCGTGCCCAAACCAAGAACACTTACGAACTGGAACTCAACTTGGAAGCTAATAGCCAGAGCGAGATTATCTTACTTGCTGATAAAGAAGGCAAGGGACTTTCCATCAACTTTGACCTTGTAAATGGTCAAGTGACAGTGGATCGTAGCCAGGCTGGTGAACAGTATGCCCAAGAATTTGGCACAACTCGTTCTTGCCCTATCGAGAATCAGGTTACTACTGCTACGATTTTCATCGATAATTCTGTCTTTGAAATTTTCATCAATAAAGGAGAAAAAGTATTTTCTGGTCGTGTCTTCCCACATGCGGACCAAAATGGGATCCTGATTAAATCTGGAAACCCAACTGGAACTTACTATGAATTAGATTATGGTCGCAAAACTAACTGATGTCGCCAAACTTGCAGGTGTCAGCCCGACTACCGTTTCTCGGGTTATCAATAAAAAAGGCTATTTATCAGAGAAAACCATTCAAAAGGTCAATGAAGCCATGCGAGAATTGGGCTACAAACCCAACAACCTAGCTCGTAGTTTACAAGGAAAATCAGCTAAGTTAATCGGCTTGATTTTCCCAAATATTTCCAACGTTTTCTATGCAGAATTGATTGATAAGCTGGAACACCAACTCTTCAAAAATGGTTATAAGACCATCATCTGCAACAGCGAGCACGATTCCGAGAAGGAACGCGAATACATCGAAATGTTGGAAGCCAATCAGGTAGACGGCATCATTTCTGGTAGTCACAACTTGGGAATCGAAGACTACAATCGCGTGACAGCGCCGATTATTTCCTTTGACCGAAATCTGTCACCAGATATTCCTGTCGTCTCCTCTGACAATTATGCTGGTGGGGTTCTCGCAGCCCAGACCTTGGTTAAGACAGGCGCCCAGTCTATCATCATGATTACAGGGAATGACAATTCTAATTCGCCAACCGGACTACGCCACGCTGGCTTTGCATCTGTTCTCCCCAAAGCACCTATTATCAATGTTTCCAGTGACTTTTCTCCTGTCAGAAAAGAAATGGAAATCAAGAATATCTTGACCCGTCAAAAACCAGATGCCATCTTTGCTTCGGATGACTTAACAGCTATTCTAGTCATTAAAATTGCTCAAGAACTAGGTATTTCTGTCCCAGAAGAACTCAAGGTCATTGGCTATGATGGTACCTACTTTATAGAAAATTACTATCCTCAACTGGCTACTATTAAGCAACCCTTGGAAGAGATTGCCTGCCTTACCGTTGACCTCCTCTTGCAAAAGATCGAAGGCAAGGAAGTTGCGACAACTGGTTACTTCTTACCAGTTACTCTATTACCTGGAAAAAGTATTTAAGTACAAGAAAACTCAGACCGATTCGTCTGAGTTTTTTATGATCTTAGATTTTCTAGATAACGCTGGGCTGTCTCTAGGTTAAAGGTTTTATCTGCGATAAGGCGCTCGACTAGGGGAGCTACCTCGGATTCACTAGCACCTGCAAGAAGTGCCAAGGATTTGGCCTGCAATTTCATGTGTCCTTGCTGAATCCCTGTACTCACCAGCGCTTTGAGGGCCGCAAAGTTTTGGGCAAGCCCGATAGAAACGATAACCTGGGCTAATTCTTTGGCAGAAGGATTTCCCAGTAGTTCATGACTGAGGGCTACACGAGGATTGAGACCGATAGAGCCACCCTTGGTCGCCACTGGCATAGGAAGAGTCATCTCACCAACCAACTCTTCTGTCTCTAAGTCCAGACGCCAAGAGCTAAGACCTTGATAGCGCCCATCTCGACTGGCATAGGCATGGGCCCCCGCCTCAATAGCACGCCAGTCATTACCAGTGGCAATCAAAATGGCATCAACACCGTTAAATATCCCTTTATTGTGAGTAGCTGCTCGGTAAGGATCAGCCTGCGCAAACTGACTAGCCAAAGCTATTTTCTCCGCAATCTCTCGTCCTTGATCCTTTTGGCGGCTCAAGTAGCGAAAGGCGATGCGACAGCTTGCAGTCACCAGAGAATCCGTCGCGTAGTTGGACAGGATTCCCATAAGACTCTGCCCCTGGCTGAGTTCTTCTAAGACTGGCTTCAAGGCTTCCAGCATGGTGTTGAGCATATTGGCTCCCATGGCTTCTTGAGTATCAACATGAAGATAGACGACGAGGAAGTCTGTTTCACCTTTAATCTGCTCTACATGCAAATCACGCGCCCCACCTCCACGTTTGACTATAGAAGGATAGGCTTGATTGGCAAGTTCCAAGAGCTCAGTCTTTTTGTTTGCAATCTTCTCTTGCGCTTGTTCAGGTTCAGCAACTTGATAAATGGCTACCTGCCCAATCATCCGGCGCTGATGAACTTGAGCAGTAAAACCGCCTGCTCGCTTGATGATTTTGCTGGCATAGCTGGCCGCAGCAACCACGGACGGTTCTTCTGTCACATAAGGAACTGTATATTCCTGACCGTTAACGATAACCTCTGGGACCAGCGAATAAGGCAGAGAAAAAGTTCCCACTACATTCTCACTCAGCTGGTCTGCCACAGTCACACTCATCTGTTCATCCTGCTCCAAACTCTCTTGTCTCTCAGGACTAAGGAGCGCCTGAGCTTTTAACAGCTCGAGGCGCTCTTGGTATGATTTTTTAGAAAATCCATTCCAACTTATCTTCATTATTTTTCAACCTTGCTATAACGGCGTTGGTGGTCAACAATTTCAACCAAGGCAAAATCTTGATTTTCATAGCCAGCAAACTGGGCAGAGTTTGTTTCATCTAAGTCTACTTCCTCAAAGAAGACCTTTTCATAGTCTGCAACGGATAGAGCAGTTCGTTGGTTGAGCTTGTTCAAACGGTCTTTATCCAGATAAGCTTCATATCCTTCAACCAATTCACCACTGAAGAACTCCGCCACAGCTCCACTTCCGTAACTATAAAGGGCGATTTTATCCCCAGCCTTCAAGCTATCTGTATTTTCCAAGAGAGACAAAAGTCCAAGGAAAAGGGAACCTGTATAGATATTCCCTACCTTTTGACTGTAAAGAATAGACTGGTCAAAATGCTTTTGCAAGAGGTCTTTTTTCTCTTGAGGTAGGCTCTTATCCATGATTTTTTTCAAGCCTTTTAAGGCTAATTTAGGATAAGGCAAGTGGAAGCACACAGCCGCAAAATCATCTAAGGTAAGCTGGTAGCGTTTTTGGTATTCAAGCCAAGTCGTTTTCAAACTATCCAAGTATTGTTGGGTAGAATAGACACCATTTACATAAGGGGTTGTTGAGTAATTTGGACGCCAGAAATCCATGATGTCACGAGTCTGAGCCACATTGTCGTTATTAAAGGCCATAATGCGTGGATTCTGTGTAATCAACATGGCCACACTGCCAGCACCCTGAGTTGGTTCTCCTGGAGTTTCAATACCGTATTTGGCAATATCACTGGCAATGACCAAGACCTTGGACTCTGGAGAATTTTCCACATGCAATTTGGCATAATGAAGGGCAGCTGTCGCTCCATAGCAGGCTTCTTTAATCTCGAAACTACGAGCAAAGGGCTGGATGCCCAGCAAACCATGCACAAAGACGGCTGCAGCTTTACTTTGGTCAATTCCTGACTCGGTAGCCACAATGACCATGTCAATTTCTGCTCTTTCTTGCTCAGTTAAAATAGAATCACTTGCACTGGCTGCCAAGGTCACGATATCCTCAGTTAGAGGCGCAATACTCAATTCCTTGAGTAAGAGTCCTTTGCTTAATTTTTCAGGGTCAATTCCCCTCGCTTCTGCTAAGTCTTGTAACTTCAAGACATATTGACTGGTCGCAAAACCAATCTTATCAATACCGATTGTCATATTTACCTCTGTTTTATCATTCATGTAAAAAATCGTTCTATACTATTTTATCACAAATGGCAGTAAAAGAGAGAAAAAAGACTTGATTCACCAAATCAAGTCGCTTATTATTCTAACCATTATGCTGTTTTCGTAAGTGAGAATAAAGCCTGAGAATCACTGTTCCGCTAGCCATTCCAATGGAAATCACCAAAGCCAGCATAACAACCAAGGTTGCACTAGCAATGGCATGACTGTAATCTCCTGTCACAAAAAAGGCAGTTGTCCGATAGGAGAGATAACCCGGAACCAGAGGTGCCAAGATGGCTAAGATAAAGACCACAGCAGGTGTCTTATAAAGAATACTTAAAATCTGGCTGACACAAGAACCAATAATGGCTGCAATAAAAGTAGCCACAATAACATTGGTCGGTTCCTTGAGCAAGAGATAAATCAGCCAGACAGCCATGCCCAAAATTCCTCCTGGTAAGAGCATGGACCGCTGAACATTGAGTACGATTAGAAAGGTAATAATAGCAAGAAGACTTGCTACTGCTTGTAATAAAAAGGTTGTTAGTGTCATATTAATTCATCAATACCAATGCGACAGAAGTTCCTGCCCCTAAAGCAAGGGTAATGAGTAGAGATTCAAACATCTTACTCATACCAGAGTTTATGTGGTTGGTCATAATATCACGAACCGCATTGGTCAAGGCAATACCTGGTACAAAAGGCATGACAGCACCAGCTATAATCAAATCTGCTGTTGAGGGAAAACCTGTGTAGCGAGCCCAAAACTGGGCTATCATCCCAAAGACAAAGGCTCCAGCAAAGGCCGTCACAAAGGGAATTCGGATAAATTTTTCCACATAGAGAGAAAAGGCAAAACCAAATAAGGTAGCCACTCCTGCCCCAAGTGCGTCGTAGATGTTTCCACTAAACATAACTGAAAAGAAAGGAGCACTAAAGGTCGCAGCCAGAGTCACCTGCAACTTGGTATAGGGAAGCGATTGAGCTTGTATGGCCGTCAATTGCTTGAAGGCTGTCTCTAAATCAATCCGCCCCCCAACCAGCTGACGAGAAATCTGGTTCACATCGCAGACTTTTTCGATGTTATAAGAAGAGGAGGTAACGCGCTTCATACGCGAAATATTGGTATTTTCAATCGAGAAAAAGATAGCGGCAGGCATGGCAAGAACATTACAATCCACAATCCCCTGCGAATGCGCAATCCGAATCATGGTATCTTCTACGCGATGAATCTCTGAACCACTTTTGAGGAGAATGGTTCCAGCTAACATAATCACATCAATAACGGCATTTAATTCTTTTGATTCTTCCATGCTTTCCTCCTTTTATCAACTCCTTCTATTCTATCACAAATCTAGAGTCAAAAAAAATCTTTGCCATGAAATCATGACAAAGATTCGTTTAATCACGAGAATTTTCGTGGTTCCCTTCACTACTTGATTGAGTAGTAGCAGGTGCATTCCCTCGTTGATTTCCTTGTTGGTTCCCCTGACTTGGTGTCGTAGTAGAACCTTGGTTTCCACGTTGGGATGGTGCTGATGATGACGTTGACGGTGGTGTTTTTGGTTTGTAGATTGAAATCTTGACACGCGTCTTAGTCAAATCAACCTTTTCACCCGCTTTTGGACTCTGTTCAACGACTGTACCCTCAGCAGTTCCATCAGGAGCTGTCGACACTTCTACAACTTCAATATTGGCTTCCTTAATCCCAACAATTTGAACAAGATTATTTTTAGTAAATTCAAGACTAGATCCTTTATAACTTGGCATAGAAACGCTGGTTACTTTCTTAGCAACGGTTAAGGTAATCGTTGAGGCCTTGCTCAAATCATAGGTTGTTCCAGCAGCTGGACTCTGTCTGAGAACAGTTCCTGCTTCGCTCTCACTTGATTCTTCTTCCTCAATTTTGATGAGATTTTCAGGAACCTTCTTCTGCTTGAGTTCTGCTATAACATCTGTCGATTTACGGCCGATATAGTTACTCAATTGGAAAGATTGCTTGCCTGATGAGACAACCAAATTGATTTTCGAACCTTCTTTTCGAGTCTTTCCAGCTTCAGGATCTGTACGGATAATCCGCCCTTCTTCCACCTTTTCACTAGCCTCTGATTTCTCCTCGCCAATCTCAAAATTGGCTTTCTTGAGCGTTTCCTTGGCTTCCGCAACTGTCTGACCTGCCACATCTGGAATGGCAATGGTTGCAGGAGTTCTGGATAGTATCCAAATCAGAGAGGCTGCCACCAATACAATGCTGGCCAACAAAATCATATAACGAACTCTAAATTTCCGTTTCTTAACAGGCTTGCTTGCGTAATTGTCTTCTGAAACCTGCTGACTCGGTTTCGCAGTCTGTGGCTTCGGACTTTGTGTTTGCACCTTAGGAATCGAAGTCAAGGTACTCTGGGATACCTTCGGTAGTGTCTTGGTGTCCGCCTTAGTAGTATCATTAAATACCAGTTTAGGCTCATTGCGACGATTGTAAGATAAGCTACTAGACAAGTCCACATACATCTCTGCAACTGACTGATAACGATCTGTCAATTTCTTGGCAGTTGCCTTGATAACAACATTCTCCAAAGCCTGAGGCACAGATGGATTTTCATCAATAACTGATGGCAGTGGTTTCTGGAAATGCTGAAGGGCGATGGTCACCGCACTATCCCCGTCATAAGGGATATGGCCTGTCAGCATCTCATAGAAAATAATCCCCATGGCATAGATATCACTCTGTACAGTAGCCTTAGAACCACGCGCCTGCTCTGGTGACAAGTAATGAACCGAACCCAGCATAGAGTTAGTCTGAGTCAGACTTGTCTCTGCAAAGGCTACAGCAATCCCAAAGTCTGTGACCTTGGCAGTCCCATCTGGTGTCAAAAGGATATTTTGAGGTTTCAAGTCCCTGTGAACAATTCCTCTAGTATGGGCCAAACGCATGGCTAGGAGGATTTGCCCCATGATACGGACTGCTTCTTCATTAGAAAGAGGATAGTGTTCCTTGATATAGCGTTTAAGGTCTAGTCCAGCAACATACTCCATTGCAAGATACTGTTGACCGTCTTCCTCACCAATATCTGTTATCCGAACGATATGAGGATGGTCTAGATCTGCCATAGCTCTCGCTTCACGCTGAAAACGAGCTACAGCTATCGGGTCCGTCTGGTAGTTGGTCCTCAGGACCTTCACTGCCACTTCTTCTCCGTCTAGAATTAAATCCTTGGCCAAATAGACATCTGCCATGCCTCCTCGGCCAATCTGTTTCACAATCCGATAGCGTCCGGCAAAAATCTTGCCGATTTGGATCATTCTGCATCCTCCTCGTTCATAGAAACAAGGGCAACCGTAATGTTGTCTAAACCTCCTGCATTGTTAGCAAAACGTACGAGCGTCGCTGTTTTATCTGCCAAAGGAATATCACTGGTTACAATATCACAAATCTCACTTCCTGAAATCATGTTGGTCAAACCATCACTATTGAGCAAGAGATAGTCACCTGGCTCAAGGGTAATCATTCCAAAATCAGGTTGAACTTCATCTTTTTGACCGATAGATTGAGTAATAATATTTTTCTGTGGATGGCTAGCTGCTTCTTCTGGTGTCAATTGACCTGCTTTAAGCAATTCATTGACCAAGGAATGATCGCTCGTTAACTGGTGGTATTCTTCTCCACGAATCAAACCGATACGAGAATCTCCAATATGAGCATAGATAGCCTGATTGCCAATAATAGCAACAGCTTCTAGAGTTGTTCCCATTCCTTTATAGGCATCATCTTGCCCAAGTTGATGAATCTTTTGATTTTCAATTTCTAGGTAATTAGCGAACCATTCACGCACTTCATTGACTGTATCGATTTGGGTATCAACCCAAGCTATACCTAGGTCTGTTACCGCCATTTCACTAGCGATATTCCCTGCGCGATGACCTCCCATCCCATCAGCTAAAATAATCATGGTACGCCCAGCTCTATTGACATAGTGGTTGACATAGTCTTGGTTATTTGTTCGTTTCTGACCAACATCTGTTAATAATGAAATTTCCATGTGTCAGTTCCTTCCTAATCCGATATCTTGCGAAATTGACTGATGAAGAATCCATCACTTCCATACAATTCAGGTGTAATGAGGATACAGTCGTCTTTCATGATATCCTTACATTCATGTTCTAGTTTTACCTGCTCGAACTCAGGATGACTTTCTAAAAACGCCTCAACGACTTGAAAATTCTCCTCTGAGACAATAGTACAGGTACTATAAGTTATTATACCACCTTTGCGTAGTGTTTGACAAACACTACCTAATATTTCTAGCTGAATTTCCTGTAAGGACGCGAAATCTGCCGTTTCTTTATTGTATTTGATATCTGGTTTTCGGCGCAGAAGACCGATCCCTGAACAGGGAGCATCTACCAAAATCTTATCAAATGAATCCTGACCAAAAAACTCATGCACCTTTCTGGCATCCAATTTTTGCCTTTGAACCCGTTCTGCAACCCCTAAACGCTCCGCATTTTCTTGGATTAAGTCCAACTTGTGATCGTAAAGGTCCAGAGCAGTAACCTGACCTGTCGTGAGATAAGAGGCTATATGGGCTGTTTTCCCACCCGGAGCCGCACAGGCATCTAGAACCTGCTCATTGCCTTGTAAATCAAGCGTCGGAGCAACCAGCTGACTGGACTCGTCTTGGATGGTAATGGCTCCCTCCGCAAACAAATCATGGCCTGCAAAATGCCCCTGCTCCTTAACCAAACCAGAAGGAGACAAGGATGAATCACTGGCCTCCAACAAGGTTTGGATTTCCTCTTTTCGGCTTAAATCAGTCACACGAATACTGGCTTTGTTTCGCACCAAAAGGCTTTCAAAAATAGCTTGCGCTCGCTCTTCTCCGTATTCTTCCTTAAGTTTAGACACCAACCAAACCGGAAGGGAATAGGCAATGGAATCACGCTTGTTTTTTCGTTTGATGCTAGCAATATCTGGCCACCCTTCACGCAAGATACGGCGAAGGACGGCGTTGACCAATTTTTCACTGCCTTTTTTACGGACTTTGGCCAATTCTACTGCTTCATTGACCACAGCATGGTCTGGGATCTTGTTCAAATAGCGGATCTGGTAGGCACTCATGAGAAGAAGGACATAAAGCCAACTGTCTAACTGGTCTCTGTCTTCGATAAAGTGTGATAGATACCATTCTAAGGTGAGTTTGCGGGCTACCGTTCCATAGACCAGCTCGGTTACCAAACCCTTGTCTGCTGCAGAGAGCTGACTTCCCTTGAGATGCTTATTTAAGGCGATATTTGAGTATGCTTGATTGATAAAGACATCTTCTAATACCGCTAGGGCTAAACTTCTAGCCGTTTCTACTTTAGTCACCAAATCGTTCTCCTACAGTCAATGTACGTCCAACTCCGTTGAGGAAGGAAGCAATGTCCATCTTAGGTTTACCCGCTGGCTGCACTTGTTTGAGAGATAAAGCTCCTTCTGCCGTTGCAACAATCAATTCTTTCTTGCCAATAGAGAGGATCTCACCTGGATTTCCCTGACCTTCTACAGCTAGAGCTTCATAAATCTTAAAGCGGTCGCCCTTAAGGAAAGTATGGGCAACAGGCCACGGGTTCATCCCACGGATCTGGTTAAAAAGTTGACGATTGGTTTTGTTCCAGTCCAGTTTTTCTTCCTCTGGCTTGATATTTGGCGAGAAAGTAACCTGACTTGGATCCTGTGGTTCAGGTTTGATTTCCCCAGCAATATAGGCCGGCAGAGTGTCTAAAAGCAAAGCGCGACCAACTAACGCTAATTTCTCAAACAAGGTGCCAACATTGTCCTCATCCATGATTGGAATACTGCGACGAGAAATCATATCTCCTGCATCCATTTCCTTAACCATTTCCATAATGGTCACACCAGCTTCCTCATCACCTTGAATCAAGGCATAATGGATAGGCGCACCACCACGGTGTTTAGGAAGAAGAGAGGCATGAACGTTGACCGCAAAGTCCATGCTATCAAGGAGTTTACTTGGGAGAAATTGCCCAAAAGCAGCGGTCACAATCCCATCCGCTCCTAAATTCATAATAGCTTCCATCTCTGGACTTCCAGATAATTTTTCAGGTTGGTAGATAGGAAGTCCAGCCTCCTTGGCAGCCTGCTTAACTGGTGTCTCTTGGATCACTTTTTTACGGCCGACAGCACGGTCTGGCTGGGTCACAACGGCTAGAATTTCGTAACGGTCATCTGTCAAAAGCCCTTTTAAGACTGTTGCTGAAAAGTCGGGTGTCCCCATAAAGATTAATTTTGTCATATCTTCTCCTTCTTATAAAAATTGCTGTGGCTCATGGTCAATGCTGAGACGGAGCTCACTATTTTCCCGTTCTTGAGTCAAGGCCAAGACCTGGTTAAGGGTCGGCCCCAGCTCATCTTCTAAACGATATTTAATTAAAATCTGATAATGATAAAGGTTATGGGTGCGGGCAATAGGTTTGGGCGTTGGCCCCAGAATGTTACTGGTCTCTGACAAGCCTGATCGCAAAATGTTCATGACCTCATAAGCACGTTTGACAACCTCTTCTTCTTTCTTGTGAGAAAGGGTAATGCCAATGGTGAAATAGTAAGGCGGATAGCCAAGTTGTCGTCTGATTCCCATTTCATAGGCATAAAAGCCTTCGTAATCCTGATCCTTGGCAAATCGAATAGCATAGTGCTGCGGATTATAGGACTGAATCAAGACCTGACCAGCTTTTTCAGCACGACCTGCCCGGCCTGCCACCTGAGTCAAGAGCTGGAAGGTTCTCTCAGAAGAACGGAAATCAGGCAGATTCAAGGCTGTATCTGCATTGAGAACTCCGACTAAGGTCACATTTGGAAAATCCAATCCCTTGGCAATCATCTGAGTACCTAGCAAGATATCCGCTTCCCCTCGCCCAAACTGGTCAAGCAGAGTTTGATGACTGCCTTTCTTGCGCGTCGTATCCACATCCATCCGCAAAATACGGGCCTGGGGAAAGACTTCTGCTAGCTCATCATAAGCCTTCTGTGTCCCTGTCCCATAGTAACGAATGCTGTGGCTCTTACAGTTAGGACAGATTTGAGGAATGTCCTTTGAAAAGCCACAATAATGGCAATTCATGGTCTTGGTATCCATGTGCAAGGTCAAGGAAATGTCACAGTTGGGACAAGTATCCACAGTCCCACACTCTCGACACATGACAAAGCTAGAGTAACCACGGCGATTGAGCATAAGCACCACCTGCTCTTTTTTAGCCAGACGGTCTTGAATCGCTTCTAGCAAAGGGGGCGTAAAGTTTGAGGTCTCATTCTGTCCGATATAATCCCGAAAGTCAATCACTTGGACCTCAGGAATGGTAGCTAAAGGATTGGCACGTTGGGTCAGACGTAAGTGTTGATAGACGCCTTTTCCAGCCCTCGCACGGCTCTCTAAGCTCGGTGTCGCAGACCCAAGCACCAGAGCCGCTTGATTATACTGAGCCCGTAAAATAGCCACCTCTCTGGCATGGTAACGAGGATTGCTGTCCTGCTTATAAGTCACTTCATGCTCCTCATCGATAATCATGACACCCAGATTTTTCAGCGGCGCAAAGATGGCCGATCTGGCACCAACAACAACTTGGGCATCGCCACGTTCTACCTTGCGCCATTCATCATACTTTTCACCATTGGACAGGCCTGAGTGAAGAATAGCCACTTGCTCACCAAAGCGAGCAATAAAACGCTCCGTCATCTGTGGAGTCAAGGAAATCTCAGGAACCAGCAAAATAGCTGTCTTGCCCTTGTCCAAGGCTCCTTGGATAATCTGCAAGTAGACCTCGGTCTTCCCACTTCCTGTAATCCCTTGAAGGAGGAAGGGAGGCTGATGACTACCAATCGCACTGACCACCGCATCTCGCGCCTGTCTTTGTTCTGGATTCAACTCCAAAGGCCGACTTGCCTCAATGCCTTCAAAATAAGCAGCCGAGCGTTGAACTTCCTTTTGAACTATGGTAACAGCACCTTGTTCGACAAAGAAATTGACTTGCTCCCGTGAGTAGGATTCTAACAAACTAGCCAAGGAAGCACTCTCAGGATGAGAAAGCAAATAGTCTCTCAGTTCTAACTTTTTCTTGGCGCGCGCAGAAATCTCGACACCTTTTAATCGATCAAGATTCACCTCATACCAAGACTGGGTCTTGACCTTCTTTTGATCAATCGCCTGATATTCTAGACCAAGCAGGCCTTTTCTAGTCAAACGCATCATTTCAGCTTGCTTACCTAAATCTAGAGAAGAAAACGCAAGTGAATCTTCTGAACCAAACAAACGCTCTCGGTATTCCTGACTCAGACCTGCCAGAGGATAGAGAATCTTGTCATAGCTGGAGTTCAGAAATCCCGGTAACATAGCCTTGAGGATGGAAATTTTATAGGAAAAGACGGACTTGCGTAATTCTTCAGCCAGCCAGAGTTGTTCTTGCGTGAGAACAGGAGAAAAATCCAGCACCTCCGCAATATCTTTTAAATCTTGATTAGCCTCTTCTTCATCTGGTTGGGACTCCAAACCAAGAACAATCCCTTGAATCAGGCGATTGCCCTTACCAAAAGGCACATGAACCCGCATCCCCACTTCCAGCATTTCCTCAAATTCCTCAGGAATCCTATAACTATAGGGTTGGTCCGTCTGCATCAAGGGCACATCTACAATAATCTTGGCTATAGCCATCTTCTCACCTCCTCCTTGGCAGTACATTCTTGCAATAGAAAAAATAAGATTGAGTCCCCCCAACCTTAAATTTTTTCACCATCTTCTTTTTCTTTAGCGATTTGCTCTTTGATTTTCTTTTCTTCTTCTTCTTTACGGCGTTTTTCTTCTTCGATACGGCGACGCACAGCTTCACGTTTTCCTTCTGGATCTGGGTGAATTGTAACGTTTCCTGATTCGATTTCTTCTAGAGCGCGAAGAGTTGATTTTTCAGACTTGAAACCTTGAGTAGCTGGCGCACCTGCTTCCAATTCGTGGGCACGTTTTGCTTCCAAGATTACGAGTGAATATTTTGACGGAACCTTGTCGAGCAAGGTATCAATAGAGGGTTTTAACATCATTTGCTTGTACCTATTTTCTAAATTTTATCGGGTAGTTAGAGATTTTGGTAACATCTCCTGATAGTGACCAATGACACGATCCACACGGAAGTGTTCTGCTTCGATCACACGTTTGACACGCTCAGCAGCTAGGGGCACCTGATCGTTGACAATCGCATAATCATACTCACGCATGAGAGCAATTTCTTCCTTGGCCTTTTCGATTCGTTGGGCAATCACTTCTGCACTGTCTGTTCCACGTCCTACCAAACGATCTTGCAATTCATCCAAATCTGGTGGTGTTAGGAAGATAAAGACAGCATCTGGAACCTTTTTCTTGACCTGAAGAGCACCTTGAACTTCAATTTCAAGGAAAACATCGATTCCCTTGTCCAAGGTTTCATTGACATAGGTCAGAGGAGTTCCATAGTAGTTGCCGACATATTCTGCGTATTCCAACATCTGTCCTTGACGAATCAGCTCTTCAAACTCTTCGCGAGTGCGGAAGAAATAGTCAACACCGTCCACTTCTCCAGGACGTTGTGCGCGTGTCGTCATCGATACAGAGTATTGAAATTGGTTTTCAGAACTCTCAAAAATCTCTCTTCTAACCGTTCCTTTTCCAACCCCTGAAGGACCAGAAAAAACGATTAGTAAGCCTCGGTCTGCCATTGTGTCTCCTTTTAGTCAGTCTGTGAAATAACATTTCTCTAGAATAATGGCAAAAAGCCAGATTATCCTTTACAGTCTTTCTATCTAGTGTAACAAAAAAGCAGTAATTTTTCAACTGCTCTTTCTTATTTATTTAGCATAATCTACTGCACGAAGCTCGCGAATCACGGTTACCTTGATATTTCCTGGGTAATCGAGATTGTTTTCAATTTTCTCACGAACTTTGTGAGCCAAGATTGTGACTTTGTCGTCCTTGATTTGTCCTGGATTGACCATGATACGAATTTCACGTCCTGCTTGAAGGGCAAAGCTAGTTTGTACTCCTTCAAAGCCATTCGCAATTTCTTCCAAATCATGGAGACGCTTGATGTAGCTTTCAAGAGACTCACTACGAGCACCTGGACGGGCCGCACTCAAAGCATCTGCTGCAGCAACGATCACTGCAATCACACTTTCAGCTTCAACATCACCGTGGTGACTAGCAATCGTATTGACCACAACTGGGTGTTCCTTGTACTTACGGGCCAATTCCATACCGATTTCAACGTGGCTACCCTCAACCTCGCGGTCAATGGCTTTTCCGATATCGTGAAGGAATCCAGCACGACGGGCAAGAGCCGCATTTTCACCAAGTTCGCTCGCCATGATACCAGCTAACTTAGCAACTTCAATCGAATGGCGCAAGACATTTTGTCCATATGAAGTACGGAACTGCAAACGTCCCATAATCTTCATCAAGTCCGGATGAAGGTTTGGCGCACCAATTTCATAGGCAGCAGCCTCACCATATTCACGGATCTTATTGTCAATCTCTTGACGGTTTTTCTCAACCAACTCTTCGATACGAGCTGGGTGGATACGACCATCTTTGAGCAACATTTCCATAGTCATACGGGCAATCTCACGACGAATCGGGTCAAAACCTGACAAGGTCACCACTTCTGGCGTATCGTCGATAATCACATCAACCCCTGTCAAACTTTCAAAGGTACGAATGTTACGACCTTCACGACCAATAATGCGTCCCTTCATAGTATCGTCTGGCAGGTGAACCGTTGAGTTCGTTGACTCCGCCACATATTCACCAGCGATACGTTGCATCGCTTGAACCAGGATATCTTTGGCCATTTTATCAGAACGTTCCTTGACCTCTTGCTCAGCTTCACGAATACGGCTGGCAATCTCCTTGGTCAAGTTTTCCTCTGTCTGAGCCAAGATAATATCTCGTGCTTCTGCCTGAGACAGAGCACCAATACGCTCTAACTCTGCTTCTTTTTGTCTTTCGACTTCCTCTAATTGCTCTTCACGCGCATCAAGGTTTTTCGCTCTATCAGAAATACTTTGTTCTTTTTGTTCAAGTGTTTGTTCTTTACTCGTCAAATTGTCGTCCTTACGGTCGAGGCTAGTAGCTCTCTCAGTCAGACGACTTTCGATTTGTTTGAGTTCTTGACGTTCTGATTTGAATTCAGCGTCCACTTCTTCACGGTATTTTCTGGCTTCTTCTTTGGCCTCCAATAGTGCTTCTTTTTTAAGAGACTTGCTTTCACGTTTGGCTTCATTAACAAGTAAATCTGCTTCACGCTCAGCTTGTCCACGTAAATTAGTTGCTTCTTGTTCAGCATTTAAAAGCATCAACTCTGCAGCTTCCTGAGATGATTTCATCTTGGCTGAGATGCTGACATATCCAATGACTAAACCAATGATGACGGCAAAAACAGCAATCGCAAGCGACATGATTTCCATGTTTTTACCTCATTTTATTGTTATTCCGAATGACATACATTCTTTTACATTCTACCATAAAAAAGTGATTTTCACAAACCTAAAATAGAATATGTTTTGGGGAATTTAGCGTGAATTTGGAGTTTAACTCCCTGAATTTATTTGGATAATCTTTATTACTGAGAATCCGTAACGTCAGTAAAAATTTAAAAAAGCCCACCTTTCAGTAGACTTAGTAATGATCTTTGAAAGACAAGAAAGCCACGACGCTATCTCCATCCATCATATAAATCAAGCGATTTTCTGCGTCAATACGACGTGACCAGGCTCCTTGGTAGTCATACTTGAGTGGTTCTGGCTTACCTATTCCTGTAAATGGATCGCGTTGAATATCCTTGATTAGTTTATTGATTCTTTTTAACGTTTTCTTGTCCTGAGTTTGCCAGTAGCAATAATCTGCCCAGGCATCTTCTGTAAACTTGAGTAGCATTCATCACTCCTCAATAACATGGACTTGAGTGCTCCCAGCACGAACTTGAGCCATTCCTCGCAAAACCTTGTCTGATAACTCCTTATTTTGAGCGATTCTCAGTGTTTCCTGAATACTGTCCCATTCGCTCTTTGAAAGAACTACAATGTCCTCATCTGGATTTTTATTAACCACCGTCAAAGGCTCAAATTCATCGTTTACCTTCTTCATGTAGTCTTTTAAATGATTTCGGAACGTTGAGTAAAGAACTGCTTCCATAACCATACCTCGTTTTACCTCTTTTCCACTATTATACACAAAAAGAAAGAAATTATCAGGAACTTGTACAAGATTTTCTTTTCTATCTATTTATTCGTAAAAAATATCAAAAATCCTACATTTCAGTAGACTTAGTTTATTTCTATTCTTATCGGCACTCTTCCAAAATTCTGCTCTGCTATACTTGGATCTCCAAGTTGATAAATCTGGTCTGCCTTTTGGGTCATAGCATCCCAAGGTTCTTTGCCAATTCGGCTGACTAGATCGACCTGCCCTTTCAGAGACTTGAGGTGTTGTCTGCCTTTTTCGGTAAAGCCAAGGACATGAATGGCTTCTGGCAAATTACTTTCTCTTGCCTGCACTAAGATATAGGCCAAGAGGCGTCTGACACGCGCCTTTGTGTAACGTTTGGTAGTCACTAACTCGACCAATTCTTCCACAGACTGGGCTGTCTTGATGGCTTCCTTAATGCGCACAGCCATTTCTTGATTTACCTGATAGATGGTGGTTAGGTCGGGATTTGACAAGATTTGATAATGGAGCAAGGGAAAATAGTCTTCCCAGTTCACCTTACTGGCCTGCTCAAAGAGGGTAACAAAAGGCATAAAGCGTTCTAAAAAATCTTGGTCCTTTTGGTGCTGACGGAGAGCTGTCGCTGAGGCAAAGTCCACATCCTTATCCACAGAATGGTAACCAGCACCCTGACGCTGAATCGGATGCAACTTTATGTTCCGCCCGGCAACCGCCTTGGCATAGGCTAAAGCTAGAACATGATTGGGCGTATTGCCTGAAAAATCAAGACCAGCAAATTCCTTCCACATAGCTTGGGTTTTCTGGGGATAGGAGAGAGAATCAGGTAGATTTTCCACAAATTTCTCCATCTCAACACCCTGCTCTGTGTATAAGTCAGCGATTTTTTGATAATCCAGAACTTCCTCCGTCCCAAATGCTAGAGTATCAATGCCCAACCGAGCCAAGATATCCACAGCTCCTTGACCGAAGAAATCCGCCGCCTGAACACTGACTAAAAAGGGCAATTCCACTACCAAGTCTGCGCCATTTTCCAGCGCCATCTGGGCCCGTGCCCACTTGTCTACGATAGCAGGCTCGCCTCTCTGCATGAAATTTCCAGACATGGCAACGATTTTCAGCCCCTCAGCCTGATTTAGCAGGTATTTATGCCCATTATGAAAGGGATTAAACTCCGCGATAATACCTGTGATGGTCATGATAATCTCCTACTTCTGCGCGACAAAAAACCAACGGGTGCTAGTTTCTGTAGGCTCTTTATCCTCAAAGTCCGCATAGAGTTTGAAGGACTTGAAACCGGCCTGTTCCAGCAAAATATCATAGGTCAGAACCTCATAAGTCCTCTCCTCATGTACTTCATCGTGACGACTAAAAGAACCGTCCTCTTCCTTGACAAAGAAGGTCAACTCATGGACGATGGAGTGAGGGGCCACATCCTCGTAGGTATCCCATAGCATGGCAAAATCTTCCGCATTTTCATGGTAAGAATAGCCTGGAAAAACTTCATCAGTCTGGTAGGTTGAATGCACATCAAAGATAAAGACCCCATCTTCATTAAGGGCATTATACACTTCCTTAAAAACATCCCCTACTTCCACCTCATCCTGCATGTAGCAGATTGAGTCCGAATAACAAGTAACAAAGTCATATTGACCTGCCTTGGACAGATTCAGCATATTGCCTTCAATGAAATCAATCTTTTGCTTGGCTGAAGTAGCTCTCTTCTCAGCAATCTTCAACATATCCGCACTCAAATCAAGTCCTGTCACATCAAAACCAGCTTGAGAAAAGCGAACAGACTGGATACCTGTCCCACAAGCCAATTCCAAGAGTTTCTTTCTCTCCTTAGTTTTTGGCAAGTGACGCAGAGAAAAATCCGTCCATTTATCGTATAAACTATCGTCCATGACTTCATCATAGACCGCCGCAAAGGTTTCATAAGTTGCCATAATCATGATACCAAGAGCCTCCATGGCAAACACCACTCGCTCTTTACCTTTCTATCAATTTTTTCTAAAATAAGCAAATAAAACCCAGTTGACTACAACTGAGTTCATCTTCTAAGCAAGAGCTTCTGAAATATCTACTGAATTCGCCTCATGCCATAGTTTTTCTAGGTTATAGTGGGCACGCATTTCTTCTGAGAAGATATGCACAACGACAGCGCCTAGGTCCAGCAAGACCCAACCTCCAGCTGCATCACCTTCGACATGGCTACCTTTAAAGCCTGCTTGGGCTACTTTTTCACGGATATTATCAGCGATAGCATCCAACTGACGGCTATTCATTGAGCTAGTGATAACAAAGTAGTCCGTCACGCTGGTCAATTCTTGTACGTCAAGTGCGAGGATATCCTCCGCACGTTTCTCATCAGCCGCTTTCACGACTAGTTCTAGTAATTCTTTTTCGTTCATTTAGTCCTCTTTCTAGAAAATATGTTTGTAATCTAGGACATCTGCAAAGCGCCCCTCCCAAATGCCCTCATAAAATTCATTTATCGTTTCTGCTGGAATGTCTTTCCCATCAAACGTTGTGCAAGTTCCTTCTGGAATAATAAGCTGATAGCCATATTCAAAAGCAACCTTGACAGAGGTATCCACACAATATTCTGTCTGCATACCACATAAAACTAATTTGTCAATCCCCTGTTTATCCAAGTATTCTTTTAAACCAGTTTCTTTGAAAATACTGTTATACTTCTTCTGAAAGACCTTTTCATTAGGTTTTCGACTTAAAAGCTCAGATAACTGCCAATCTTCTGATGTTTGAGCTTCAGCGTTCTCAATATGTTGAACATAAATAATTTCGATATTCTTGCTTCTAGCCTGGTTTTGTAAATAAGAAATTTTGTCCAATAGACTATTTGTCTGAAAACCGGTTTCCACTAAAATATTCTGAACATCAATGATTATAAAAGCCGTTTTCATTTAGTCCTCTTTCAAATAGTGCACATAGGCGTTATAGGTTTCAAGGGTTTGGGGATAGATGGGAAATCCCTGATGAGCCAGATGCTCCACGGTACGAGCTGTTTCGTAGGCCACTGCCTTATTGAGCGATAGCTCAGCAATTTCACGCGCCACATCTACTCCTGGAAAGGCGCGATTATGCTCGATATAGTCTGCGACGTAGATAACCTTATCAAGATCAGTCATCTGACCGGCACCGACTGTATGGATTTCAATGGCTCGCAGGATTTCTGGATCATGCAAATCCAAGTCTTCTTGAATCTTGTAGATACCAACCATACCATGCCAGACATTATTGCCCCAGTTTTTGAGGTCGGAATCTAGCTGATAACGGTCAATCAAATCTAAAAATTCCTGATCTGACAGCTTCTTAGCATAATCATGGAGAAGGCCTGCTAGACCAGCTTTCTCAACATTGACTCCAAATCGCTGGGCCAGTTCTATGGCTGCACGCTCTACTCCCAAGCAATGGGTTAACCGTTTTTCAGGTAGAAGCTCTGCCATTTTTTCCAACAAAGCTTCACGAGAGCAGTTGATATAGTCTTGATAGGCCATCAGTAAAGCCCCTCCTTCTCGATGTAGTCTAGCACAGACTGAGGTAGGAGAAAGTTGGGTTTTCGACCTTGGGCAAGGAAATCACGCACCATGCTGGACGAAATATCCATGAGAGGCACATCCACCCAGATAACTGGATAGGAAGTCCCTGCCTTGTAGCGTGGGCGCTGAACCCCCACAAACTGAACCATGTCGACCAGCTCATCAATGCGGTACCACTTAGGTAGATAGTCCACCATATCGGCACCGATGATAAAGTAATAATCCGTATCTGGATTCTTCTCTGTTAAAATCTTCATGGTGTCGTAGGTATAGGAAATGCCCTTGCGCTCCAACTCAATAGTTTCAATGTCCAGACCTTCAATCCCCTCAATCGCCAACTCAAGCATCTTGAGACGATGGTGTTCAGGGATGGTTTCTTTTTTATCTACGTGAGGAGGTTGGTATTCAGGCATGAGCAAAACCTGATCCAGTCCCAACTGTTGCTGTACTTGGTCCGCAACGATCAGATGGGCATTGTGAACAGGGTTAAAATTCCCCCCTAAAATCCCGACTTGTTTGCGTTTTTTCTCCTTGATTTCTGGCTCCAACTCTACCTTGGTAAAGGGAGTCAATAGTTCGATTGCCATAGGCTAGTCTCCTTTATTTCTCTGTAAAAAACAGTTATTTGGAGTATAGTTTTTAGATTTCTTTGACTTTTTTAGAAATCTTGCGATTCTCTTTCTTGCTGGATTGTTTAAACAAAATCAAGATGCGTCCGATTTTTTGGACAGTATCCACACCAATTTCTTCTTCCAAGATTTCAGCTACTTCGTGGATATTTTCATCTGTGTTTTGCAAAAGAGTCACCTTAATCAATTCGCGGGCATCAAGAGCCTGACGGACGCTGGTTTTGATTTGGTCGTTGAGTCCATTTTTTCCGATTTGGATGATGGGTTTGAGGGTGTGTGCCTGGCTGTTGAGGAAGGCACGTTGTTTCGATGTTAATGACATAATTTCTTAAAAGAGTTTCTCTTTATACTTTTCTAAAGTGGTGGCGGACGTCAGCAAAGTCCTTCGGACTTTCATGACTAAAATTTGAGCCTAAGGTCTCAAATTTTCCGCAGTTGGTACAATCACTTGTACCAACTGACACCACAGCGAAAAGTATTCGTTATGGGCTCGCAAGGCTCGCCCGAATTTAGACAACTCTTTCCTTTCTGTGTTTAAATAATTGCTTTTCGTGTGACGACGGCGACTCCTTCTGGTGCCCAGACTGCGACTTTTGCTGTGCCTGTTACGCGAATCCAGCCTAAGCCTGAGATGACTAGGTCTGTCTTGTCCTTGATGGTAAATACATGTTGAACTAATTTTGGAAAATCTTCTTTTTCCTTACTATTTGGTGGTGTTAAAAGCGTTCCGACGTGCTTATCGTAAAAGGCACCAGCGCCTTCAAGCTTGGTACGGTGGAGTTTGAGTTCATTGTCAAAGAAGGCTGTGAAACCTTGTTTTTCTCCTGAAATGAAGTCAAATCGTCCCAGGCCACCTAGAAACAGGGTTTGTTCAGGATTGAGCTGATAGGTTTTAGGCTTGATTTCCTTTTTGGGGCTGACATACTTGAGGTTTTTAGCCGTCAAGTAGTGGGCCATCTGGTGGCGGTGGATAATTCCCGGCGTATCGTAGATATAAGAACCGTCATCAAGCGGAATCTCGATTTTGTCCAAGGTTGTTCCTGGGAAGCGCGACGTCGTAATGACATTCTGATCACCCGTAATTTCTTGGATAATAGCATTGATTAGAGTTGATTTTCCAACGTTGGTCACACCGACCACATAGACATCGCGGCCCTTACGGTAGTGTTCAATCTTGTCAATGACTTCCTTAATGGCATGCTTGTTTTGTGCCGAAGTTAGGACGACATCAACTGGACGGAGACCTTCTTCGTGGGCACGTTCCATGAGCCACTGGCTAATCTTACCAGGCTTAACTGACTTAGGGAGGATATCTTTTTTATTTCCTACCAAAAGGACATCATTACCTGAGACAAAACGTGGCAAGCCTGGGATAACAGAGCCATTAAAATCAAAGATATCAATGACATTGACCACTAAGGCATCACTGTCTCCCACCTCGTGCAAGAGCTTGAGGAAATCATCGTCCGTCAACTGGACATCCGTGATTTCATTGTAGTGGCGGAGACGGAAACAGCGTTGGCAATAGACTTCGCCAGTTTCCAAACCTTTTTCAAGTGCCGACTGGGGGGTAAAACCAAGACCAGCCTTATCTGTCGTCTGAATGGTTGCTCCACAACCAATACAGAGAATTTCTTCCATAGTTAAATTCCTTTTTTATATGTAATTGGTCCGTACTTTTCAGTGATTTTTCGCATAACACGGCGCTCACGAGCACGGTTAATCTGTGTCTTGATCGAGTCGTGTTGAACCAAGGGCTTGACCAAAATTGAGCGGATGCCTGCACGGTGGGCTGCTCGTATATCTGTCATGAGCTGGTCGCCTACCATGACCACTTCGTTTTTATCATAGTGAAATTCCTTCATAGCACGGTCAATCCCAAATGTGAAGGGCTTCAGAGCCCAATAAACGTAGTCAATTCCAAATTTCTCAACTGCTCGTTGGACGCGTTTTTTAGTGTTATTTGATACCACAATGATGCGAATGCCCGCGTCCCGAAGATCATGTAGCCATTGCTTCATCTCTGGCGTCCCGTCAGGGTTGTTCCAAGCAATGAGGGTATTGTCCAAATCGACCAAAACAGCCTTGATTCTATGCGCCTGCAGGCTTGGGACTGTCAGATCATAGACTGCTTCCACAGCAAAGTCTGGCATGTAGTTTTCAATCACCATTTTGGCTCCTTTTCTTTTATTTTCTAGTAATTTTCTTCAGCCATTGAGATAAGGCCACCCATAAAATCAAGCTAGTCATTAAGATATAAATCCAAGCATTTGGCTCTTCTGTAAATGGTAGAGGAACATTCATTCCGAAGAAACCTGTAATAACCGCAAGTACTGCTAGTAAGACGGAGATAATAGTCAAAATTGACAAACTATCATTCAAGTTATTGTTTAGGATGTTGTTGTAAGAAGCTGAGAGTTGTTGCAAGACTTGAGAAATCAAGTCTGTCATAGACACCAACTGATGGGCTTCAATCATGGCATCATCAAACTGCTCTCGTTCGACATCATTAAATCTCCGATAAAGAGCATGGCCCTGGATATGTTCCAAGAGGAGTCGATTTTGTTTTGCTGCTGCTGTCAAGTAAACCATACCAGTCTCCAAGTCAGAGAGGGCGAAGAGATTTTTCTTTGTTGTAGTTTGACGTAGCAAGGCACTAATTTCGTCCTTACTTTTATCCATCTCTTCAATGACAGGATAATAAGCGTTACTGATAATCTCTAAACCAGCAAAGAGAAACTTGTAAATAGAAAGCGACTCATGGCTATCCAGATAAGCTGACATCTGATCAATGACATAAGCATTCTTATGGTTGCTGATGGTAATCATTCGTTGTCTTTCGACGATAAAGGTCATCGGAATCGCTTCATAATATTCTTTGTCTTTTTCTAAATCAAGAACATTATAAATAAAGGTTACCGTCTCCGTTTCACGGTTATAATCCATATGAGCTCGTTCATTTCTATCCAGAGCATACTCAATGGTTTCCTTGTCCAATCCATAGATGTCAGAAAGATCTTCCATATTTTTAATCTTATCCACATCAAGGTCTATCCAGGTACAACCATTGCCCAACTGCTTTTCTAAAACCATCTTTTCTCCTTTATTGAACTCTTTCTATTGTACCATAAATCTGCTAAAATTTCAGGCCTGGTCTGTACGAGAGAAATTGCTGACAACGGTAATATTCCGATTGGGGACGAAGTGCAGAACCTGGTCTTCTCCTCTGAGTTGCGTTGTTCGAATGCCGACGCTGACAACCTTGCCCGATACAGTAATAGGCCCATTTGTCAGAACAACCTCATCTCCCACATCCAGTTGACGTTCGAAGAGGATGAAAAAGCCATTGATGACATCAGATAGAAAACCTTGGGCTCCCATACCAATAGCCACCCCAGCAATCCCAGCCCCTGCCAGCAAACTAGAAACTGGCAAACCCAAAATAGACAAGATACAGTAAAGTAAAAAGAAATAAAGGGTATAATTAAACACATTTTCTAGCAGGCGTGAGATAGTTTTCTGACGCCCGACATCGTGATGAGACATTTTTAGAGAAGGTTTAACAATTCTCTGCACCATGGTATGGAGCAATTTCTTAGCTATATAAAAGAGTAAAAATAAGAATAAAAGAGAAAGTAACTTGGTTAAGATATTCTCGATAATCGCTGTTACATCAAGCTTATTAAGGTAGGTTTGAATAAATTCTTTCATAGAAAACTCCTTTCATTTATTATACCATACTTTCATAAAGTGTCATTCTCCATAAATATTCAAAAATAATTTCAAAAATAGACAGAAAATTCTTGATTTTAGTTCATATTTATACTATAATCATAAACATTACACAACAAAGGAGATTGTTATGAAAAAATTTATTCATGCTTGGAATAAGGCAAGCCTAATCAAACGTATCTTGATTGGCATGCTTATTGGAGGAACCCTAGGACTGACACTTCCTAACATTTCAGGAATTGGCCTGCTCGGAGATCTCTTTGTTGGTGGCCTCAAAGCCATCGCACCGATTCTGGTCTTTGCCCTCGTTGCCAATGCCCTTTCCCAACATCAAAAAGGGCAAGATAGCAACATGAAAACCGTTATCTTCCTTTACTTAGTAGGAACATTTGCGGCTGCCCTTATCGCTGTACTAGCAAGTTTCATCGTCCCTGTTGAAATTACCCTAAATAGTGCCAATACAGAAATCGCACCACCAGATGGAATTGGTCAGGTTCTCAGTAATCTCTTACTTAAACTGGTTGACAATCCAGTCAATGCCCTTATTACTGCCAACTACATCGGTATCCTATCTTGGGCAGTTGTTTTCGGGATTGCCATGAGAGAGGCCAGCAAAAATAGTAAAGAATTATTGAAAACTATGGCTGATGTAACTTCTAAGATTGTCGAATGGATCATCAACCTAGCTCCATTTGGAATTCTTGGCCTTGTCTTTAAAACCATCTCTGATAAAGGAATCGGAAGCCTAGCCAACTATGGAATCTTGCTTGCCCTCTTGGTGACAACTATGTTCTTTGTGGCTCTGGTAGTCAATCCATTGATTGCCTTCCTCTTTATGAAGAGCAACCCTTATCCCCTAGTTTGGAAATGTTTGCGTGTCAGCGGTGTGACAGCCTTCTTTACTCGTAGTTCTGCTGCCAACATCCCTGTCAACATGAAACTTTGCCACGACCTTGGACTGGATCCAGATACCTATTCTGTTTCTATCCCACTTGGTTCTACTATCAACATGGCCGGGGCAGCGATTACTATTAACGTTTTGACCCTTGCTGCAGTAAATACTTTGGGAATCCCTGTTGACTTTGCCACAGCCTTTGTCCTCAGTGTGGTAGCAGCTATCTCAGCCTGTGGTGCTTCTGGTATTGCCGGAGGATCCCTCCTTCTTATCCCAGTTGCTTGTAGCCTTTTCGGTATTTCTAACGATATTGCCATGCAAGTTGTTGGGGTTGGTTTTGTGATTGGGGTCATCCAAGACTCATGTGAAACAGCCCTTAACTCTTCTACAGACGTCCTCTTTACTGCCGTTGCCGAATACGCAGCAGCCCGTAAAAAATAGCGCATAAAGACAAGCCTGCTCAGGTCTTGTCTTTTACGCTTTTATTCTAACTTACCAGGAAATTCTTATGTCTATTAGCCAACGTACGGCCAAGCTCATCTTAGCTACCTGTCTTGCCTGCCTTCTTGCTTATTTTCTCAATCTTTCCTCAGCTGTCTCGGCTGGAATCATCGCTCTCTTGAGCCTATCTGATACACGTAGAAGTACTTTAAAACTGGCCCGCAATCGGCTCTTTTCCATGCTTCTGGCTCTGGTTATCGGGGTTTTGGCTTTTCACTTGAACGGATTTCATATCTGGAGTCTTGGCTTCTATCTGGCTCTTTATGTTCCCCTAGCCTATAAGATGGGCTGGGAAATTGGCATCACACCAAGCACGGTTTTGGTTAGCCATCTCTTGGTTCAAGAGTCAACCTCTCCAGACCTTCTAGTCAATGAATTCCTTCTCTTTGCTATCGGTACAGGATTTGCCTTACTTGTAAATCTCTATATGCCTTCACGTGAAGAGGAAATCCAGCACTACCACACGCTGGTTGAAGAAAAGTTAAAAGATATTCTCCAGCGCTTCAAATATTATTTATCCAGAGGGGATGGACGCAATCAAGCACAGCTGGTAGAGGAATTAGACACCCTTTTGGAAGAAGCCCTCAGACTGGTCTACTTGGATCACTCTGACCACTTCTTTCACCAAACTGACTACCATATCCACTACTTTGAGATGAGACAGCGACAAAGTCGTATCCTACGAAATATGGCCCAGCAAATCAACACCTGTCACCTAGCTGCCAGTGAAAGTCTGATTTTGGCCCAGCTCTTTTCAAAAATTGCAGGGCAACTGAGCCAGACCAATCCTGCTTCTGATTTACTAGATGAAATTGAACGCTATCTAGAAGTCTTTCGCAACCGCAGTCTGCCCAAGACAAGAGAAGAATTTGAAACTCGTGCCACGCTCCTCCAACTCCTACGCGAAGCCAAAACCTTCATCCAAGTGAAAGTTAATTTTTACAAAAAATATGGACAGTAAAAAAGAAAACTTCAGACAAATCACAAAAAGTGAATATCTGAAGTTTTCTTTTATTTGTAAGTTATCACCATAAAGGTTAATAGTAAAACGAATAAGGACAAACTCACCAATAAAGTGAGCACCTTTACCAAGGTATTGCTCTGCCAGTAGCTTGGTTTACCAATATTACTAGTGGCATCCATAGAGAATAATTGATTTTGACGGGGTTGTATAGTTACCAATACAATCAAAGCAAGAGATAGGATAATAGCTAAAACAATTAGTATTTCAATCATAGACCTACCTCAAAATTCCCAGCAAAGTAAAGAGCAAACCAATCAGAATCATCAAGCCCAGTAAAAGTGAAAAAGTCTTACTAATCTTTTCCCCTCGGGTTTCTTTTTCTTTCTTGATGGGTTTTTGTTTCAACTCTTCCATGCGACCTTCAACGTCTTTGTAAAATAAATCTTCGTCTGACATATTAGCCTCCTAAAACAGTTTGCATGGTTTCCTGATATCGCACCAAGTCAACATAATTTGCATGTTGGCCTTGCTTTCCAAGTGCCTGACGCATTTGATCAACATCTGAAAGGGCCAGTTTAATGGTCTCAACCAAAGCAGAAACTTCACTACTTTCAAATAGATGATCAGGAGCGATATAGAGTCTATTGTGTACCGTTTGGTTAAATCCAAGAATCAAGAGATTGTGCTCAAAGGCCTGACGCACCGCCTGCAACAACTCATTACTGTGGTTTATATCCAAGTAAATATCCGACAGTTGATAGAGCTCCTGAATCTTCTGTGGACTAGCGTTCTGGTAAAGGACCACATTAGGATAGCGAAGCATATCTAAGAGCTTAGAAGACATCTCTGTCACCGCTGCAATACGGAAAGTGACATCAGGTAGTGCTTCTACTATTGCTTCTACTTGCTCAATCTGATCTGAATTAGTCAAGATTAAGACATCTCTTCGAAGGTAATTATCGCGTTTAAACTGGTAATGGTAACCCAAATGCACAAACTGAGTATGGTATTTCTCGTCAGTCAACTCTATAGCACGTTCATAAGTCGCCTTGTTTGGAATGATAATCTTCTTAGTACGCACATCATCACTTTCCAAAATCAACTGCATATTACCTGGAATAGCATCATAGATAGGTTCCTGCCACACCAAAACATCTGAGTCAGACTTATCTGGATGATAGAAGGAAACCAAGAAAGGAGTCGCTAGAGTATTAAAGATAAGCTGACTTGTATCTATTTCCAAATCTTGCAAAAAGAAGGTGATAAATTCAACCTTATTTGCAAAGTAACGCATGGATTGACTAGGCAAAGTCAATAAGATATCACCCGTCACATGGTTTTCAAGTAAAACTTGTTGATCATTGACATCTTGGTAAACCGTCATAATTGGCTCACTATCAGCACTATAGGTTGTTGTAGCAAAGCAAGCTCCAAAGCGATTATAGTGGTCAACCTGACGTACGCGACCTTCTAGGTCTTTCCAATCTACCTGTTTAACCAAGCGAGCCTGCAAACCATCTGCATAATGAATGACAGCCCTCTCCTGTGTCATATCCTCAATACGAGCAGACTGATTATTTCCTGAAATTTCCCAAAAAGCTGGAACAGGGACTTGGTTAAAATAGAGAGGTTTTCCATCCTCGTAACCTAGATAATAGATAAAAGGAGAAACCAGACCATCAGGCAGAAAACCATCTGCATCGATGACCACTCCGAGTTGAGAAAGACCAGTAGCTACTAGACTTTCATGTAAATCTCGACTTTCCTGACTATAACGATCATAAAGTTCAATCATGGAGCACCTCCTCTACTGTTTTCTTCCACTTTTCTAAAATTTCTTCGGTTAAGAAGCCTTCTGCAATTTGATAAGAATGGGTACGCATGGCTTCCAAACGATTTTCTTGATATAGTTGGCAAATCTTATCTGCATAAGCTTGCTTGATTTGGTCTTCCACATGGTCAGATGAACTTGGAATCAAATAACCATTTTGCCCATCCTCTATAAAAGTCTGATTACCATAAGGCACATCAAAACCGATTAGGGGTAGGCCTGAACCAATAGCTTCCATCAAGGTCAAACCAAATCCTTCGCTGGTAGATGCTGTCAAGTAGACCTCATACTGGCTATAAATCTGCGAAAGTTCCGCATGTCCCTTGAGCTGGATATAGTCCTCTGCCTGATGATTTGCAATAATGTCTCTAAGCAGAGATTCTTCTCCACCACTACCATAAATATCAAAGGTTAATTCAGGTATTTCCTTATGCGCCTCAATGACCGCTTTGACCAACCAGTCAATATGTTTTTCTTTGGCAAGACGCGAAGCCGTAATCAATGAAAATGGCTTACGTCCTTGACTTGACTCAGTTAATGCATCAATACTACCTACAGGAATGGTAACAATCTTAGGTTGGTGCTGGGTGTATTTGGCAAATTGCTCTTGTAGAACTTCATTTTGTCTATCAGTTGATACGATAAAGAAGTCAACCTTATCTGCATTTGTAAACTGGTAATCATAATAGTTGTTCCAAAGGATGTAATCCTCATTTGTAGCATTTTCACTATAATGCTCCGCATGAACAACTACCGCTAGATGCGCTGCTTGCGCTTCCTCAAACACAACCTGACCAATGCCTGTCTCCCTATCAAGAATAACCAAATCAGACTTGTTCAAATTCAAGGATTTCATAAAAGCACGCATGAAAGCTTGCTTTCCATAGAAAATCTTATCCTTGAAACGATAAACTTCTTCCTTCCCTTGATTCATCAAGATATCATAGGCAGAAGTTCCGTCTTCATTGTAAAAAGTTCGTTGGTATAGCACTGCAACATTGTCCTTGGGAGCAAAATACTCGCTACAATAACGCGTATAAGAAAAGTAATCCTTACGAATCAGTTTTCCTTTAAAAACATACTCAGCATGTTGAACCAAGTTCTTGTCCTCATCAACCAAATAACAGGTTACAAACTTATCTTGATTAGAAAAGAAGACACGCAAAACCTTGCCATTCTTTTCTCTACGACTTTCAACACCGTCAAACCTAGCCAAAACATCCTCAACCGTCACGCTAGTCGGTGCAATCTTGATATCTGTAAAGTGATTATAAAGCCAAATAACTTGCTCATCATCAAAACCAATATTGGCTGTTAAGTGCTGAATATTATCGGCTAAAATCATATCTGTAAAGATAAACTTAGAGGACAGATTTAATTTCCGAAAAACACCAGCACGGTAGGCTTGGGCGTATTCAACACCACTACTAGCCCATCCAAGTCCTAAATTTATATTGTAAATTGTCATATTTTCCTCTTTTTATGGGAAATGAGTCATAATCTCACCCTTAGGAGTGACTTCAACCAGCCCCATCAGGAGATTACGCACCATATCCGCACGGATTTGTTCTTTCATAGCTTCAAAGCCCGCGTAGGCTTCTTGATAATACTCTACGATCGGGTTTTTCTGACTAGCAGACTGCCCACCGATAGCCATAGATAACTGTTGGAGATAGTCTACCTGCTCTACCCAGTTATCATCAATAGCCTTGAGCATAGAGAGTCGTAAAAACTGTTCATACAGACCATGTTGGTCAAGTAATGCTTTCTTTTCAGAAAGTTCTTTATCAATCACCTGTTTCATAAAGCTACGAACTGCAGTTTTGTCAGCCACATTTACATAGTCTGGAACCTCTTTAATATGAAAACTAATATTGGTCACAATAAAGTGGAAGAGTAACTCTCGACTTTCATATTCTGAAGAAGTCACTTGATCTATGTAGCTAGCAATGATTTCATCCACAACATCCTCTAAGTCACGAGAACCATCTATTAGACGATTCCTTTCTTTATAAATCATATCGCGTTGGATATTCATGCTCTCAGCATACTCTAAGGTCTGACGACGGGCAGTGCGACCAGCGCTATCACTGGCATGCTGAGCTCTTTCAACTAATTTCCGATACTTGCGGCCCTTAAGAACCTCTGGTTGTGTCATATCTTTAACTTGATAGTCTTTGTACTTTTTATGCACCCAAGATGGCCCAAATTTCTTGATAACATCGTCCTCTAAGGATACAAAAAACTTACTCATACCAGGATCACCCTGACGGCCAGAACGGCCACGAATTTGCAGGTCAATCCGTTGGCTTTCCATCCGCTCCGTTCCAATAACAATCAAGCCCCCAAGCTCTGCGACTCCTTTACCAAGCTTGATATCCGTACCACGTCCTGCCATAGAGGTAGCCACTGTTACAGCTCCCATCTGACCTGACTCGGAGATAATCTGAGCCTCACGCGCCGCATTATTAGCATTTAGGACATTATGGGCAATCCCTTCACGAAGCAAGAGTGACGAATAGAGTTGAGACATTTCAACTGAGCCTACAAAAACGAGCAAAGGATTCCCCTTAGCATGGTATTCTTTGATGTATTCCAAAGAAGCATACACTTTTTCAGGTAAAGTCACATAGAGATTATCTGGATAGTCAATCCGTTGTCTAGGACGATTAGTTGGAATGCGTACTACAGACATATTGTAGGTTTCAATAAACTCTTTTTCTGCGACCTTACCTGTCCCTGTCATACCAGATATCTTATTAAACATTTTAAAAAGACTCTGATAGGTGATTGAGGCCATAGCCCGCGTCTCTGGAGATAATTTGACATGTTCCTTTGCCTCAATTGCCTGATGGAGACCTCCCTGCAGTTTGGTCATTTCCATTAAACGTCCTGTGCCCTTATCCACTAGTACCATTTCATTCCCACGAATGACATAGTCTTTGTCTTTTGTAAAGAGTTTATGGGCTCGAATCGCATACACTAAATGGCGAGCAAAAACCGCATGTTCTTCCTTATAAAAATGATCTATTCCTAAGAAGCTTTCAGCAGCTTTAGCCCCCTTGGTAGTGAGCCAGACCTCATCCTTCTCCTCCTTAAAGATATAGTCTTCCCCCTCTACCAAAGTCGTTACCAGCGTATCAATAATACCGTAGTGATTAGACTGAACACGCGGAGCTCCCGCAATAATAAGAGGTGTCTGAGCGCTGTCCAATAGGATATCATCAATCTCGTCAATAATAACGTAATCAAAGGGACGCAAAAATTTTCCTTCCTCATTTGAGGCCAGATTATCATTTAAATAATCAAAACCTAAATTACTATTAGTTGTATAGATGATATCTGATGCATAAATTCTTTTTTTCTCTTCTGACGTCAATTCCTCTTTTGGATCATCTGTTAAAGGTACCCCAATTGTCAATCCTAAGAAGCGATACACTTGTCCCATCTCTTCAGCATCACGTTTAGCTAGATAGTCATTAGTGGTAATCAGCATGGTACCTTTACCTGTCAGGGCATTGAGATAAACAGGCATAGTGGCTGTCAAGGTTTTCCCCTCACCAGTATTCATCTCAGCGACATTTCCCTGATGGATAACAATTCCTCCCATGACTTGGACATCATAGGGAAACATTCCCAGTACTCGCTTATCCGCTTCACGAACAACAGCAAAAGCTTCCACTAGAAGATCATCTACCGTCTCTCCTTTAGCAAGGCGCTGACGAAACTCCACTGTTTTTGCAGCTAGTTCCTGGTCTGATAGAGACTCCATCTTTCCTTTAAGGGCATTAATCTTTCTTAAAAGCCTTTTGACTTTCCGAAGTTGAAAATCTTGATATATACCTTTAAACACGATTCGTCTCCTTTATAGAAAAAGAATAGAAATCTAAGGACTCAAAACCAGCACTCAGAAGAGAAACTTGGTAGGTATAGGTATCATCAGGATAGGTAAAATCAAAGACTTTCATTTTTTCAATTTTCTCTTCAATCACATCCCCATATCTATCAAAAAATGCAATCTTTGTATAGACTCCATTTGTAGGATAGCATTCAAAATCCATACATAATTGATAATCCTGTTTTCTTTTAAGTAAGGGAAGACTGGGCTGAGTTCTAAAGGCTTGATAGTTCACACTAGAAAACCAAGTTTTTAAGATTTCTCCTGATTTTACTAAAGGATTATAAATACTTATATGGTAATCTGAATGATAGGTAAGACTAGTTCCATACATGAATGTCGCTCCTACTGTTCCCCACTGAATACCTTGTCTTTGTTTAATAATCATTGACTACCTCTTCCAAAATCTGATTCCAAAATCATACGATAAAAATGTAGAAACCAAACCACATTGGTATTTGTATCATCATTATGTCGCCCATCCGTACCTTTAGACAAAATCTTAGCCCCTGTATGGCAAAGATGTTCTACTAACTGATCGTAGGCTTTGCTGTCCATATCTTCATCCTTCATATAGGACAAGCCAAAAATTGTCTGGGTGAAATCAGCCTCTTTAAAAACATTCCAAAATGTCTGATCCAAATCTTTCATATGTTGGGGACTAACTCCGCCCGTCTGATGTCTCAGAACATCAAATCCTGTATTAAATACTCCTGGTGCCTCTAAACGCCCTCGTCTTGCAATAGTTCCAATATTAGCTAGTGGCTTCCCGACAATAACTGCACGCGGTTCAAAAGCGGCTCCATAATAAAGTGACGGAAAAGTTCCCATGGAAAGGCCAGATAAAATCAAATCTTTAGATGTCAAACCAAGATAATCCAAATAATATTGAATGGTTTCCTTAATCTTATTCTCTAATTCTTGGCTACCAAGGTAAAAGGCTCCTCCCTCGAGACGAGGATCTGAGAATAGAAGAAAAGGACATCCTAAATTTTTCATCATCCAATACCCCTCAAACCCCTCGGCAGGACGAAAACCCGAAAAATAAACAGCCAAGGGAGGTTTAAAATCTCCTGGATGGAAGAAATAATTAATCTCATCACGTTTACCATCATGTATGATATTTCCCCCTAAAACAAACTTCCCAAACTGTTTTCGACTCCAGCGCTGATGAAGATTTCCCAATTGAAGTTTGCCTTCGCCACTCCCTTCAATCGATATATATATCAAATAATTAGCCTCTTTACTATCCATAATAATAGCTTTTTCTAAATCAGCTTCTAGATATATTTTCTCTTCAAAAAATTCATCTACTGAACCATCCCATATCTTGCGAACCACTATCCGAAATTCACAATTTCCTTGTTTTTCGTACTCTAACCATAGTTCTATGGGTAAGTTTTTATAGACCATAAAATTATAAGGCCAGTAAGCTAGTTGTTGGAAATCCTCTCCAAAATGCCCTTCCAAAGTCACGTGTTCAAATCCTTGATAAGAAATAGCTCCTTCAAAGGAGGGATGAATTTGGATACCAGATGGAAATAGTTTATCACCGTAACCTCCACCAAAGAGAGAAGTGGACAAATCATTGATTAATTGCTGAGGATCTGAGAAGTCTACAGCCTGAGCACACCGCTTTTTTAAGCAATCAAGAATGCCCAAATCTGACGTTTGAAAATCTTGACTATAAAGTAGAGTATAGGGTTCGATATGGTGCACAAAAGGCAATAAATCTCTTATATATTGACCATCTTCTATCAAGATTGCATGAAAATTTGTGATGCTATCCATCTTCATCATTTTACGGAGGGCTAGCGGTGAGTTGGGGCAGAGATAGTACCAATCCATATTTTTAGGAATTTCATAATGATGAGCCCAATTATCAATCCCTATCTGTAGGATTTTATAGTCCTTTGACATCAGTAACCTCCTCAATCCAATGATGCAATTTATCTAAGAAACGTTGGCCAGTATGTTCCTTGATTTTATCAATAGAGTAAACTAATGCTTGATTCCATTCTTTCAATTTATCTATATAGTAATGTGCAGCCGTTGAAAACTCTATCACATCTGAAATTAAATAGCCATTTTTCAAATGTTCTACATAAACAGTTTCAACCCGATTAATCTGAGGAATTCCCGCACTAATACCTGCTATTTGAGTATAGAGATGAGGTTGTTTATTCAAGTCTACAATCAAACGAACAAACTCTAATGTCTTAATCAAATCCAACTCATCATTCATATTGACAAATTGAAAACGTAGTTCCTGCTCTTGATTTTCTTCTAAAGGATTTTCTGCCCCACCATAATCTAGACCTTTTTCTAAACTATCCGTATGGATTTGATCCTGAATGATTTCATTGACAAGTGATTCCACTTCTTCAATTTGTTCCTGACTAGCAGAAAAGGCTCCAAAAATGACCTCTGTATTTTTAGTTTCTGAAATAAATAACAAAACTTGAGTCAATGCTTCCCTATCAATTTCTTCGTTGAAATCAAGTTGATAGTAAATGATTGATTCCTTTCGAGTTTGACTTCGTCCCAGACGTAAGCGTGTATCAAAAGGAGAGAGATGGTAAAATTTATTAGAAAGTTCAGGATATAGTTCCTGCAAAAGTTGTAAACTATCCTCTCTATCCACTAACACCAAACTAGCTCGGTCAACCGATACTGATAACTCTCTAAAGGTATTCTGTGAATTACGATTGATAAAGAGACTCAAAATTTTAGGATTAGTACTTGGAATATGATCAAAGATAAACTGATCATGGTAAGGATGCGACGGAATGATAAAAATATCTTGCTTTTTCTGATTTTTTTTCAAATATTTATCAAAAAATTCTGCCACCAAATGCTCCATATTTCGATATTTAAGCAATTTAAATCGATAGGCAAAAATAGGATTGATCTCTATTCTACCTTCCTCTTGAATATACTCCCTAAATCGCCAAATTCCTTTAGGATCCAGATAGTCTTGATAAATAGCTTGTCCATCCTCAAAATAGATTACACTAGATACAAATCCTCTGTCATCCATGATATAGCGCTTGCTCATCTGACCATTTGGATCAAAATACCGAATGTCACTAATAAAACCCTCTACTCCATGCTCTATCTGAGCATATTTTTTACCGTTTTTTTGCACGATAATAGCAAAGGGACTATAAAGAAATTGGCAATCACTATCCCACTCTATGTCTCTAATGTTAAGAACCTGAGAATGCAGTCCATAGAAATCTTGCATATCATCAAAAACAGAGTAGACATCTGTCTCTAAAACACCCTGTCTATGTAAAAAATAACGCAAATGCGGTTGATAAGATAGAACCAATAAGCGAGATGCTATACCTTGTCTTTGAAAAAGACGTATTTGATTAAAGGTATCATCAAACTCAAAACGAAATTGTGAATGGTACCAAGGAATCACATCCGCATGCCACTGGCGTTCTGAACCATACCAAGCTGGAATAAAATAATACATGACACCCTCCTAAATCAATGGTTTATAAGTTTCGTTTAATCTCAGAGCCTTCACTTCATCTCTGACCGTGAAAATCATACCTCCGAACATCATAAACAAACCAGGAATCATTGCCACTCTAAGTAGTTTCTCATCAACTAATACAAATAGCATCGGGCCCCCAGCCATTACTACATTAAACACAGCACCAATAAGAGAAAACCTAAGAACCAATCGATTGATGAAACGACTCGTTTCTTCACCCGGATAGACTCCATAAATGTATTCCCCTGATTTCTTCATTCGATCTGAAATTTGTTCCCCACTCATATTTACAAAAGCAAAGGCTATACTAAAAATAAAAAGAATAATCATATACATATAAATCCACAATGGTTTCCCCATTGTATACTGAGATGAAATTTCAGTGAAAAGTAGATTTTCCGGAAAGATCGTCTGTAATAATAACAACATATAAGTCGGTAAACTCAAAAAAGTCATTACATACATAAAAGGCATCCCCCCAGCAGGATTGAGCATAATCTCAAAATAAGAATATCTCTTAAAACGATTATGCAGACCAATCTTATGAACGGCTATACGATAACGAGCACGATAAAGCAGAGCTACCAGATAAGTGAAAACAATCCCCATAATAATCAAACCGATTAAAACAAAAAGAGGTATGGGAACAGTCCGAAACGTTTCAATCAAATCTTGAGGAATGTTTAAAACCATTCCAATCAATAAAATAATCATAGAGCCCCCGATACCTACCGTTGCATTGATGTCTGATAACCACACCAAGAAAAAAGCACCCGCTATCAACAGACAGGTATTGAGGACGATAACCAATATTTTAGGTACATTTGATTGAATTGGTAGATTTAGAGAAATAGCTAATGCTTGAATCAAAGCAATAAACAAGGTTAAGTACATCTGTCTTCTATTTTGTATCTCAATAGCTCCAGATACCAGATTTAATTTTTTTGAAAAAGAAAGCATCTGCCATAAAATCATCGAAGACATCCAGGGAGATAGCCCTACTGAAAACAAGGATAAACTTCTCAAATTTCCACCTGTCATTGCTGTAGAAAAAGCCAAATAAGCAGCTGTCCCTCCTAAGAATTCCCTATTATTCATATCTACAAAGGGAAGGGTTAATCTACTCCCCACTATAAATATGAATATAAAAAATAATGTCGCTAGACCTTTTTTAACTGCGATAGATGAAAAAATATTTCTCATGTTCAATCCTACTCTCTAAAACTCGTTTCTAGTCTATTTCTACTGAGTAATTTATAATCAATACACCATCAGGTATTATAAAATTTTTTATTGATTTTCCACGTTACCATTATAACAAAAAAAGCAGAAAAAATCTGCCTCTAACTCCCTCAGGGAAATAATGAAAAAGTACTATATTAGTGAATCAAATAGATTATTTTTATCCACTATCAGTTCATTGGACCTCCTTAATTCTTTTAATCATTATCTATAAGGTTCAATATTTCTGTATATCTCCTAAAAATTTCAGTATCTTGTAGACCAGCTTCTTTTGCTTCTTCCCATCCCTTTCTTATGTATCCTAAAGTGTTTTCCTTTTCATCAAAACTATTCCATCCCTTTATGGTATAGATAGCCAAACGTTCTAATACATACTCTAACTTGTCTATTAAGAGCTTTTCAGTTACTGTATTAATAATGCTTCCTTCTTTACCTATCCTATATATATACAAAGATTTATTAATATAAGTACTGCAAGATGATTTCGCAAATAATTTATAATTTGTTCGACCGTCTTCTATAAGTTTACCTTTTGGAAACTGAATATTATCAAATAAGCTTCGACTAAAAAGAATTCCCCAACTCGTTATAAAAGAATAATCACGTCGTTCCAACAAAGGGAGTCGATTAATTAACTCTTTCCTTTCATATGTTTCCTCATAATAGTCATCCCATACATGAACTAAATAATGGTTTTCTTTAACGTCAAATTGTGTATAGTTTGAAACAACGATTTCAGAATCATTTTTTAAAGCAGCTTGATACATATCATCAATATATGTTGGTTCAACCCAATCATCTGAATCAACAAAGGTTAGATACATACCATTTGATCTTTCAATACCATAATTTCGTGCATCAGATAGTCCTCCATTTTCCTTTTCAAAATATCTGAATCTACTATCTCTAGCAACATATTCTTGACAAATTTCTCCAGATGAATCTGGTGAACCATCATTTATCAATAAAACTTCTATATTTGAATAGGTTTGGTGTTCAATACTATCCAAACACATTCGAAGATAGCTCTCGACATTATAGATTGGGACAATAATGCTAATTAATTCTTTAGGTCCTCCCATATCACTATAAGATTCGTCAAATAAAAACGGGTACTCCTCTCGTTCTGCTAACTCTAATTTTCTACGGATCTGAGATGCCTCATCTAGAAATTGATGCTCCTCTAACTGGTCTAGATTTCTCTTTAGAACATAACGATACATATTAAAAGAAAGACCGATATCGATACCATCAATATCCTTAGTAAATTTTATTCTTTCTTCTAATGCATCAATATAATCTAAATGTTTTAAAGAAAATACACTCGACATTCCAGTATTATTAATACGATATACATACGAATCGACGTTAAAGGTGTATATACTACGAGCCTTCAAATATAACTTCCATATAATAAATTGGTCCTCTGCATACTTTCCGTACTGAAAACGAAGTTCCTTGAATAAATCTCGTTTAAATAATTTTCCACAAACAATAGAAAAATTTAAAAAGGGAACATCAAACATAGAATCTAGGTGTTGAATAGCTTGAGCACTCGTAAATGATACCAGAGAATCACTAGAAAAGTGATCCTGGTATAGCCAAAAAGTTCCATTCTCAAAACGAGAGAAACCTCCTATCGTGATATCGGCATTAGTCAATCTACTCGCCAAAAACAAATTCTCAAGATGTTTTTCATTTACAAAATCATCCGAATCAATAAAAGTCAGGTATTCTCCCTGAGCCCTTTCTATTCCGTAATTACGAGCATCAGATAATCCCCCATTCTCCTTTTCAAAATAATGAAAGCGACTATCTTTTGCAACATACTCTCTACAAATATCCCCTGAAGAATCAGGAGATCCGTCATTTATCAGAAGTACCTCAAAATTTGTAAAAGTTTGTCCTAAAATACTGTCTAAACATTGCCGAAGATATGGTTCTACATTGTACACTGGTACTATGATGCTTATCTGAGTTTCTCTCATATTATTCCCTCTCACTATCTAGTTCTCATCCTGAGAAATCAATATTAAATTTTCCTTAATATGGCGATATGTTTCTGTATCTTCCATACCCCAAATCATTCTCATATTATATTCCGTAATTTTCAAAAAGGTTATATAACGATCAAAATGCTTCGTCACATCATATCCCATAATAGCTAAAAGAGCTAGACGTTCTGCTACATGATTTAGTTGAGCAGTGACTAAAGGATAAATTTTGCTCTTAGTTATTCCAGAGTCATTTTCTCTATAAACATAAGTGTCTTTGTGAGCATATACAATTTTGTCTACTTGAGTGTAAATTTTATAGATTAATGCAACATCTTCACCTATAACACCTTTGGGGAAGCGTAAAAATGAAAATACACTCCTCTTGTACAATTTTCCCCATATAGTAGAAAACGACAAATCATTTCTTTCAAGAATAGCTAAATTATCTAATAATTCTTCTGAACTATAATTTTTTTCATAGTACTCTCCAAATGTATGAAGATAGAAAGTAGCAGTAGAGGTCTGATAATTAGAATAGTTTACGATAGAGATGTCTACATTATTGCTTACTAATGCAGTATAAAGAACATTCAGATGCATTTTATCTAAAAAATCATCCGAATCAACAAAAGTAAGGTATTCTCCCTGCGCCTGTCCAATTCCATAATTTCGAGTATCAGAAAGACCACCATTTTCTTTTTCAAAATAACGAATACGTGAATCTTTTTCAGCGTATTCTTGACAAATGAGGCCTGAGCTATCTGTCGAACCATCATTTACCAGAATAACTTCATAATTACTAAAAGTCTGCTCTAAAATGCTATCTAAACATTGTTTAAGATACTCTTCAACATTATAAACCGGCACAATAATACTGATTAATTGATTTTCCATCTTTCACTCTCTTTTATTTTTTTTAAAATAGGTAATCCCCATTCTCAGCATGTTCCAACTTTTCGCGCACTGTTGCTTCTTCTTGAACAAATCCACTCTCTTCTAACATAGAAATATTCCTATTCAAAGCAAACTTATACTGCTTGAATGCCAACTCCATAGGATAACCCAATTCGGGCATTTCCATTAATGCCTGGATACGCTCCTCAATCGCCTCAATAAAATCCAAGTGAGATAGACTATAATTTTGCGTCAATCCCTTGTAATTCACCCTATAGGCATAGACATCTGACTGATAGCGAATAATCACTTTACTTGCAAGATATAATTTCCACATGATAAATTGATCTTCTGCATATTTTCCTTTAGGAAAACGGATTGTCTCAAACAAATTCTTTTTAAATAACTTACCCCATACAGCCGAATAACGAAGAAGAGTATAATCTTCCTCATCATCCATTCCCATAATGGCTTCCTTAGAGCTCACTGGATACAGTAGTTCTTCTTTTGGGACTGGATAAAAATAAAACATCCCTTCATCAAATCGGCAAAATGATCCTACAACAATATCGGCATTTGTCAAAACACTAGCATAGTACAAGTTTTCGATAGTTTTCTCGAACATAAAGTCGTCTGGATCGCAGAAAAAGATATAATCTCCACTAGCACAATCCAAACCCACATTACGTGCATCCGACTGTCCACCATTTTCCTTATCAATATAGATAAAACGTGAATCATCTTTTGTTAATTCTTTTGCAATCTTGATACTATCATCTAAACTGCCATCATTCACAATAATAACTTCCAAATTCCTATAGGTCTGCGATAAAATATTATGAATACAATGTTCTATATATTCTTCAACATTATAGACAGGGACAACAATTGATATTAATGGAAAATCCATATATTTACACCTTTCTACTTAGACAAATCTACAACAATTTGACTATTATAGTCTTCATCCTCTACAAATTCAATTCCCTGGTCAAAATTAAATTCTGCTGTATGCTTATGTTTTAGTTGTACCTTTGTCTCTGCCCCCATTTTCATCCATTCATACTCTGGATCAATATGTCCAAGATCTAAGGCACGATACCCTAATTGAGATAAGCGATAAGCCAATATTTTAGCCGTCGGCCCAAGCATAAGTAAAATTATTCGTCCTGACGCATGATCTAGAATGGCTTGCTGAATAGCATCCACCTTTGAAAAAGCATGGTGAGAAGGGCAAATAATGCGTTTTATGGAAAGAACATTGTTAAATAAGTCATTACCAACTCCTGATCGCGTAGTTGCTCCCTCAACAATGAGTATATCTTTATTCTCAAATAAAGATTTGATTTTTTCAAATTGAGTAATAGCATGACTCTTATCTTTATTATCAATGTAGGGTCTTGAAATCCAAGTTGAACCATATACTTTTGCCCGACAAGTCTCTTGGAAAAATCTTCCATAATCATCCAAAACTTGTTTCCAAAATTTTTCTGAATCTTCATTTTGGAGAAAACTTCCCTTAAATATCTCAAAAATCTCTGGTAAACAAATTAATACTTTATTTTCTGTATCATCTGCATGTAACAATATTTCTCTCATTTCTTGAGCTAAATCTTCTTGATACTCCTGATATGCGATACTATTTCCATTTATCAAGTTGAACTCACCATCCCCAAATCGAACCAAGGATTTCTCCGTTTCCAAAAGTTCATCCAAGGTTTCATCTATAGACATGACTGAAATATCAAATAATTCTTCTTGTTTAAATGTTTGACGAAATTTATCGGCTCCAATTTCATAGAATAAACGGATCGCATCCTCCATTTTTTCTAACTCCTGTCTTAGAAAAAGATATTGAGGTACATTCCCTTTATGAGTAGCATAAAAGGAAAAAATAGGCTTATTCATCTCACTCATTCTTTCCAAAATCGCCTCATCTATATCCCCATGATTGATATTAAGATAAGCATCCATATTTTCTAGTAGTTGATCAAAAGTAGCTGGGGTACACTCAGGATGTAGATAAATATTATCTCTTTTACCCAGAGCACTTAGCCATGGTCCGAACACCGTATAGGCAGCTATATGAAAACGATGCTCTGGAAAGGTACTGGCTAAATGTTCAATTCCTTCAAATTGTTCTGTTTCTGTTAATGTAAAGAAATCTAATCCTTGCTTTTCTTTTTGCAAAGAAAATTCCCCTAGGTGATGTGCTAAAACTTGAGAAAGTTCTAAATTATAAAATTCCCACCATTTTTCTCTATATCTGTATGATGTCGAACTATTCCAGGGCTTTCTATAGGTTGTGTAATGAATAATAAGAGGACTATCCTTCATATAAAAATGGTCTTGCCAGTTACTATAAAATGCTACGATATCATGACCAACCTGAACATTGAATCGCTTATCCAACTCCAACCAATTATCCTTAAAGATCTGGTTAAGAACTCTATGGACATTCTTGGAGGTTTCTGATTCCAACTGTTCATTTTCCAAATTTGCATGTAGTTCTAAGCACTTAGTCGAAATACTTAAATCTCTCCATTTAACAGCATCAATAAGCAGAACCCCGGTATTAAAACTGCCATCTATATCCTTTACAGCAGCTACTGGAAATCCTTCTAAATCCGTAGACAAAATCGACTTTAAAGGACCATTTACAAGGGTATCACTATCAAGATAGAGAACCTTCTCCCTATCCACTAGATCTGCAATAAAATACTTAGCATAGGGCATTAGACTACTAGAAGATGACGTTTCTAATTGAGATGAGATCTTCCCCATATCAAATGGAATACTGTATACATTCCCTCCCAACATTTTTACAATGCGTCTTATTTTTCTAAACCAGTCAGGCATAATGCCTTGGTTAATGATATAAAAATCAACTGATTTATTGTGATACATGATAGACTTCATAGTCACAGCCAATTGTTCTGTATAAGCTTGATCAGCAATCAAAACGATTGCAAGTCTTTCTGATGTCATCTCTCCTCCGAAATACCATATCCAATACTATTCTTCACTCAAGTCAGCGACAATTTGACTCAAGTATTCATCATCATTTGCTAACTCTATTTCTGTATCTAGATTAAATTCTGCGGTATGCTTGTTTCTCAATAAGACTTTCTTTTCCGCGCCCATTTGCATCCATTCATACTCAGAATCTATATGTCCAATATCAATAGCTTGAATCCCTTTAGAAGCGAGTTGATAAGCTAATACTTTTGCTGTTGGACCCAACATTAATAATATCAAACAACCTTCAGAGTGCTTGAGTATTTCCTCCATGATTTCAGTTTTCTTTGAGTAGGCATTTCTAGACGGGCAAATAATTCTCTTGATGCTCTTAGCACCATCAAATAAATCATTTCCCATTCCTGATCTAGAAGTATAGCCTTCCACTATCAGGATATCTCTTCCCTTCCAGATTTTTTTTAACTTCTCAAACTGTGATTCTGATTTTGATTTATCTAAAAAATCAATATAAGGTCTGGAAATAAAAGTTGAGCCATACCAAGGGTTATGACAATACTCTAAATAAAACTCTTCATAATCCTCTAAGTATTGACGCCAAAAGGCAAGTGCTTCTGGAACAAAGCTAAAACGGTTTTTTATACCTTCTTGTAAACCAATCACTAGCTGCGGATTACTTTGTTGCTTGACAATAAATTTCAATTCTTCTGCAAGTTTAGGATCAGATTTCTGATAATTAATAGATTGTCCTAGCATGATTGCAGCCTCTCCATCACCAAAGCGAGCGATTGAAGATTGATGCTCCAGAATATAATCCAGCGTTTCATCTATAGTCTGCACTTCAAAATCAAATGGTTTATTGGGCAATTGTTTTGTTTCTGCATAATTCCTTATTGCAGCTACCATAGCATCAACATTTTTGATAGAAAAGAGATACTGGCCTTTTTCTCCATTTTGTGTTTTATAAAAGGCAAAGCTAGGAATATTTTTTTCTAATAAACCATTAAATACACCATCTACTTCCCCACCATAGTTAATATCCAAATACAGATCCGTCTTGTCTAATAGTTTGTCAATCTTTTCTGAATCTGAGACTGGATATAGATAGACATTTTCTTTCTCGGCCAAGTTTGTCAATCGTGGTCCCATAAGAGTTCTAGCAGCAATGTTAAAATCACACTCAGGAAGCTGTTCTACTAGATATTCAATTTGTTCTAAATCCTGACTATTTGTAACTGTCAATAGTCGAATACCTCGTGATGTTTGATTGTTACTAATTCCTAATTCAAAAACTGCTTGCAATAAGAACTGTTTTGCATAAAAACCTTGACTTAGTAAAAAGGAAAAATAACGTACTCTACTAGACATTTGAAGATAGGCTTCTTCTGATAGCTGTTCTACCAAATGGCTTGCTTCCTCTAAGTTATCAACTACAAATCCCAATCCTTGCTCTACTATAAAGTCCGAGTTAGACAAGGTAGCAGGAATAATGACAGGAATCCCTGCAGCTAAATAAGTACTCAACTTATAAGAAACATTTATACTGTAATAATCGATATTTTGTTCCTCATTTTGATGTGTAGTCCAAACCAGTCCAAATCCACCTTTTGATAACTCTAAGAGCATTTCTTCATCAGTCTTCCAGCCCGCAATATGAACTTGATTTGATAAAGAAAGTTGTTCTTCATTTGAAAATACAGTTAGCGGAACTGTCCCCTCCCATGTTTTTAATTCTGGGAAACGGCTTAAATTTCCTGCAAAATAGATTTCTTTTTTAAATATAGGTTCATGTAAGTCCAAATCATGAGGATGATCCCACATTCTTTGAAAAATGATTTTTTTAACATTCAAGCCATTTTGAAGCAGTTTCTCTTTCATAGCTTCTGATGGTAAGATGATACTATCTGCCATGTTGTATAGATTGATGTAATCCTGCATCAGAAATCCATTTGCTTTAAACATTAGAGGAATCACATCATGAACAAATACTATGATTTTCACATTGAGAAGTTTCAACTTACTTAAAAACTCTCTTTCAAACTCTAGACCATTCCAAGTAGGTGTTTGAAAAATGACCACATCTCCCATTGAAACACTTGCTAGAATCCCGTCTAATCTTCTACTTCTCTCTTCTACAGTTTCAGCTGATGCATGGTAAAAATAAATCCCTAACTCTCTAAATCCTAGTTGAGTGGCAATTTTTTGGACAGCATTTTGAGCAATGGTTGCTGTACTTTCTCTAGCCATTCCATATAAATTGGTAATATGGATTTTCATATTTCTAATTAATTCCTTTCGTTGTGTTTAAGGTGCAACAACAAATTTAAATTTCTAGGTGTCATTGCTTAATAAAGGATAATAAACCACGACTGTAGTCATAAAAATTTATAATAGAATAAAAAAATAATTAAACTAGTATTTTTTAAAATTTCTTCCTCATGATTTTCTGTATTTCAATATACAATTATCAATAATTGAAAGCATTTTGACTTATATAAATGATTTAGATGTATGACCAAAATAAACTTTTCCTCTGTTCACTCACTCTACTCAGCTACCTTAAATAAAAACAGTATCTCCTCAAGCCATCTATAAGTTGCATCTGATTCTTGGTTACTATTTTTTAATTCATCTAGACTAATTTCTAAGTGAATAAGCAAATTCTCTATATAACCTCGTATATTTCTACCATTAGTAGCTAAAATAGAAATAAAACTTAACCGTTGTTGGATATCACTATACTTGTTCTTAGCATCAATATGTTTCAAACTAGCGTTTTCATACTTCCTATAATTATAAGTATCTTTGTTTATATATATTATTTTATTTGAAACAAGATATAATTTATACCAAAATTCCATATCTTCACATAAAGTGGTATACTCATTAAACCTAATTATTCCCAAAGCCTTTTTTGATATTATTTTCCCAAACGTTAAGCCATAAGATTGGTCATACCGCTCCAAAACAGGTAATTCTTCAATCAACTGATATTTTTCAAAAATTCGTTTTTCATATCCTCTCTGATAAGAATGGACATAATAACAATTATCATCCATATTAAATTGTTTATAAGTAGAAATAGCTATATCTGCTCTCTCATCCACAAGTGAATTATAAAGTACTTCTAAATAATCAGAATCTACCCAATCATCCGAATCAATAAAAGTAATATACTCTCCTTTAGAATGTTCAATACCTAGGTTACGCGCTGAAGAAACTCCACCATTTTCTTTTTCAAAATAACGAAAACGAGAATCTTTAGAGACATACTCTCTACAAATATCAGCAGAGTTATCTGGCGAACCGTCATTTATTAATAAACACTCAAAATTTTGATACGTCTGATTCAGGATACTATCCAAACACTGTCTCAAATAATTTTCAACATTGTAAATGGGTACGATAATACTTATCAGTTCCCCCTTTTCATACTCTTCGATTTGTGATAATATTTTTTCTTTTTCTTTTTGATATTTCTCTATATACTGAGCAGGTACTTTCTCACTTCTATAATTTATATGTAGCAGTTTTAATTTTTCTGCCCAAATTTTTATGTTAAGTGACTCGTCTTTGAAAAAACAATCAAATTTTTCAAAAATTTTAAATATATCTAAATCTTTCTCTGAAAACGAACTTGTAATAATAGAGTTCTCACGAATTCTATAAGTATACACAGTCTCCTGTATTTTAACCCATTTATTTGAAATGGTTACGAACTCTGGTACGACTGCTAAATCTTCAAAAATCCATCCTTCCGGAAAAAAACTACCGTGCAAAATTTTTCTTCGAATTAATTTCCCACAGGAACTATTTCTATTTTTTTCTAATGCTAGATACTCTAACTTTTCTACCGTAGTTTCTAGAACTACTTTATATGGCCCAGATTGAGGAAAATAATAGATATTTCCATCATGATAATGTTCAAACAATCCCTCTATAATATCAACACCTTCTTCAATTTGTGCCGTCATTTTTTCTAAGAATGTAGAATGAATATAATCATCACTATCCACAAAACTCACAAAAGAAGAATTAGCGCTAAGATGTTTGATTGCTGTATTTCTAGCCGAACTTAGGCCTTGATTACTTTGATTGATTAGCTTAAAGCGACTATCCACTAGATACTCTTCTGCTATTTGTTTCGAATTATCTGTAGAACCATCATTAATCATGATACATTCAAAATTCGTATAAGTTTGTTTTTGAATACTATCCAAGCACTCTTGCAAGTACTCTTCAACATTATATATTGGAACTATAATACTAATTAATTCATTCATTACCTGTACCATTACTCTCCTAAAAATTGTTTAATAACTTTTACCATTTCCTTTGGCTCTGATGAAGACAATATCTGACTTTGATTATTTGTATCATGACTCGTATTCTCAAAAGCAAATATTGGTTTCGATAAGTGGTGAACTTTTGAAATAATATTATCTATTTCTTGATTATGATTTATATCTAAATAAAAATCTAACTTACTCAGGATTTCTTGAGATTGATACGGTGTATAATTGGGGTAAAGAGATACATTTTTAAAGGTGTTCAGTACTTGTACTCTCGGTCCAAAATAACTATGGGCAAAAATGTGAAAGTGAACATTAGAGAGGTTTTCTACTAGGTATTCTATGTGTTCCAAATCTTGTGTATCTGTAAAAATAGCCGTATGAAATAAGCAAACTGATGCAATTTCACTAAACGTAGTTGGTTTACTATCAACTTGCGATAAAATTATTTGCCAATCCAAACCATTGTAAAACCACCACAATTCTCTATATCTTGTTTTTGATGAATCATTCCAAGGTTTATCTTTACCTTCAAAATGGATAATAGCAGGTTTATAGGTTTCATCCCAACTATTTAAAAACCACTCTGGCTTTTGAGCCCAATAAGCTAAGGTATCAAGCCCAACCATAAAATTATAATGAGGAGATACTTTCTTCCACTTATTTTCAAATAACAGATTTAAGACTCCCTGATCCCCATAAACTTCTTGATGTTTTTCTGCAGTTAACTCTAAAAGATTTTGACAAATATTATCAGTTTTCCACTTATGAACATTTACCATCATCATCCCTGCATTAAAAATATTGTTATACCACCCATCTGGAACGGCGATTATATAATTTTCTTCGAAATCTTTCTGAAATAACGGATCTATATTCCCGTTAACAACCATATCACAGTCTAAATACAAGGCTCTATCTTCCTTGACAAATTCTGCAATAAAATATCGAAAATAAGTCATATACTTGATGTGTTTATCAGGAGTAGAAAAATGCTTTACTTCTTCTGCATCAATTTTTATATTCAAAATTTCACAGTTTATTTTCTCTAATCTCTTATCCATCAGATAAAACCACTCTTTAGGGATATCTTCATTAAAAATGTAAAATTTCAAATCTCTATTATAGAAACAGAGCGACTTGATAACTGTTTCTAACTTATCACGATAATTATTATCCGCTCCCAAAACAATTGTTTTTTTCAACTTTAATCCTCTATAAATTTCTATCTAACTATTTCCTTATATACTTGCAAAGAATCCCAACATTCCACTTATATATTATAATTCACATTCAATCACATAAAGTAACTGTCTTCAATATACGAGATTAGAAATATGGCACTATTCAACATTTATATTATATTTCTCTGAATCCTTCTAATAAAAACAAAATTTCTTTTAACCATCTTACTGTTTCATTAGATTGTTCTTCTTCTACAAATTTTGTTTCTAAAAAGTGTAAATATGTAATAAAATCATTTACATAAGTTGCCACATTCATTCCTCTAGCTGCAATTACAGCTATAAAATTTAAACGTTGTTGAATGTCACTACGAATTTTTTCTATTTTAAAATGTTTTGAAGAATCATTACCAGTTCTATAAGTATATGTATCTTTATTTTCATAAACTATTGTCTTAGCAGTTAGGTATAATTTATACCAATACTCCATATCTTCACCGTAACTAGTACAATGATTAAAATGAATATACTTTAACAATCTTTTAGAAACTAGCTTACAACTAACGAAAATATAAGTATTATCATACTGATATAACGACGATAGAGAGTCGATTAATTCTTCACTCGTAAAAACTTTTCTATCATATCCTCTTTGATAAGAATGCACATAATAACAATTATCATCCATATTAAATTGTTTATAAGTAGAGATAGCTATATCTGCATTCTCATCTATAAGTGCATTGTAAAGGACTTCTAAATAATCAGAATCCACCCAATCATCCGAATCAATAAAGGTGATATATTGCCCTTTTGAACGTTCTATACCTAGATTACGCGCTGAAGAAACTCCTCCATTTTCCTTTTCAAAATAACGAAAACGAGAATCCTTCTCAACATACTCTCTACAAATATCAGCAGAGTTATCTGGCGAACCGTCATTTACTAATAAACACTCAAAATTTTGATAAGTCTGACTCACAATGCTATCTAAGCACTGGCGTAAATAATTTTCTACATCGTAAATTGGTACGATAATACTAATTAAGGCTTTACTTTCATAATCTGCTATTTTAGATAATAGTTTTTGTTTTTCTTGTTGGTATAACTGTTTATACTGATTATTCTCTGGTACAAATTCTATGTCATGATAATTCAAATGTAAATATTTTATTTTTTCAACTAATAATTTTGTTACATCACTCTCATCTTTAAAAAACAAGTCATACTTTCCGAATATCTTAAATACATCTAATTTTTCTTCTGAAAACTCTTTAGTAGTAATTGAGTTTGGACGAATCCTGTAACCATAGATAACTTTTGGTAATTTAATCCATTTTCCTGAATAACTTACCAACTCAGGAACAACTGCTAAATCTTCAAATATCCACCCTTCTGGGAAAAAATCTTCTGTTAATAAACTTTTTCGAAACAATTTTGGAAAAACGCTAACTCTCAGCTCATTTAATGCTAATTCTCCCAATTTGTCATCCTTGGTTAATAATACTTTTTTCTCAAAATTATGAGAGACATTATCCACTTTTATTTCATCATGGAAATATTCAATCATTCCTTCTATAATATCAACATCATCTTCAATGTGTTCTATTAAAGTTTCTAAGAAATCAGGATAAATATAATCATCACTATCTACAAAAGAAACAAAAGTAGACTCTTCTCTAATATGACTAATACCCGTATTTCTAGCTCCACTTAAACCTTTATTAGATTGATTGATTAGTTTGAAACGACTATCCGCTAGATACTCTTCCGCTATTTTTTGTGAGCTATCTGTAGAACCATCATTAACCATAATGCATTCAAAGTTTTTAAAAGCTTGATTCTTAATACTGTCTAAACACTCACGCAAATAATTTTCAACATTGTAGATTGGAACTACAATACTAATTAGTTCATTTCCCATATACTAAGTTACCTCATTTATTATATTTCACGTTTAATCTCTTCTTTTTACACAAAGATTTCCATCATTATAAACCACACTGTTTGCCGGGATATCATTACGAACAAGACAACCTGCTCCAATAATCGTGTTATCCCCAATAGTCACTCCTTTTAAAATCGTGACATTGCTTCCTATCCAACAATCTCTTCCAACTCTGATTGGTGCTGTTTTCCACTGCCATTTTTCAATTTTTTCAGCGGTATAAACATGGTCGTGGTCATAAAAACGAACCCCTTCCCCCATCATAGTTCCGTTTCCGATTTCAATTCTTTCCATACAGTTGAAACTACAAGAATTATTGATGAAGACACCATCATGCAGTATTAACTTCCCTGAAGAAACATGGAAATTCTCAAAATTTCTACAAATGACATTGTTTCCCACAATTAAACTAGCTTTACTATCAATTTGAAATACATTCCAATTTCCATCTTGGATGATATTTTCTTGATTATTCACCCCCACTTGGATTGAATTTATACTATCACGAATCCTACCAACCAATTCATCAGGTCTATTTACTTCAAAGACTTCCTGTCCTTGATTTCCGTGGACTGTATTGTCAAAAGCCAAGACTATTTTACCAGCCTGCAAAAATTTAGAAACAATAGAATCGACTTCTTGAAAATGATTGATATCTAATAGGATATCGCACATGTTCACTAGAAAGTTTAACTGTTGTCCATTTGTAACTGTCATGAGACGAACATTATATTTAGACTCCAGTACTCTTATCTTTTCAGAAAACTGTACAGGAGCTGCAATATGAAAACAGATATCTGGTAAGTTTTCCAAAATATATTCTAATTGCTCAATCTGATCACTCACAGTTAAGATTAGTGCATCACCTCGCACAGTATTTTTTCTCATCTATTTAACTCTCTTATTCTCTCTATCATTTCTGAAACTTGATCAATCTGATATATCTCTTGGTTCGCTTCGTAAGATTTAGTATTTTCAAAGGCTAAAATTGGTTTATTTTGGGAAATAAATTGCTCTAATATCTCTAGTTCCTTCTCACCATAGTTGATATCTAAAAGAACCTGACAAGTTTCTACCAATTCTCTATCCAATTCCTCCAAAGATACTGTTCCAGAATAAACAGTAACGTTTGGATACACAACAAGTCTAGAAAGATTCTCACCAACGATTACTCTTGCCGCAATTTTAAATTGCACTTCTGGTAAAGCAGCTATTAGTGTTTCCAACTGCTCAATTTGATCTGAAGCTGTATAAATTAAACAAGAAAATGGAACTTTCAGAGGATAAAGATGCAATTTTTTAAGAGAATGTAAATGATGATTTTTCCCCAACTCTGTCCATTCCATATCATGGTAGTACCACCAAACATCACGATAGGTTTGTTCAGCGTGTGTATTCCAAGGCTTTCTCTTTGATAAGTAGTGGATAATTCCTGGATATTCTTGCCCATCTGGAAAATGATAGTTTGCGAAACGTTCATGAATGACAATATGATTATTATCAAAGTCCAATTCCAACCATCTGTTTTCAAAAAGCATATTCAAGATACTCTGATCTGCCTGATCCACCTTATCGTGCCATTCATTGGTTAAATCAATCAGCTTTTGCGTCATATTCTCTTGTTTCCAAAGAGCATTATGAATCAAGAGAACACCTGCATTAAAGATTTCTCGACAAAAATAGGCTCTTCCTCCAAAATCTCGAATAGCAGCCAAAGGATAGTCCTGTAAATCTGTAGCAAACAAGTCATCTAGATTTTTCGTTACAACTAGATCACAATCCAAATAAAGAGCTTTGTCTTCTTTCACAAAATCAGCCACAAAGTAACGCAAAAAAACAGTGTAACTGATATCTGTTTTGTAACGTGAGATTTGCTCAGAAGTTACCCGACAATTGATAATTTCTGAATCAAACTTTTCCAATCGCTTATTTAATTGTTTCATCCATTCATTGGGAAAATCACTATTAATCAAATAGAAACGAATTGAGCGATTGTGATAGCAAATGGATTTTATAGTCGTCATTACCTGCTCTACATAAGCATAATTTGCCGCCAAGACAATTGCTTTCTTTTCCTTTTGCTCCTGTATTGATAACTGATTTAAAAGAGTTCTTTTCATTTCAAACTCTTTATACGTTGCTGTATCGGATAAACCACTAGCTTGACCGTTCGCGAGACTGACTTCCAACATCTGACGATAAACTGCCAAGTGCTTCTCAAGAGGATAACCCATATTAGCTAGTAGAGTAATACGCTCAGACATAGCATCAACTAAAGCATGCATCCACTTTTCTGTCCAAGTTTTTGTAATACTTCCACTTCTCTGACGATATGCGTACAGACCTTTATTTAAATAAACTACTTTATTTACAGATAGGTACATTTTTTGATTAAAATAACCATCTTCGCCGAGTTTACCTTTATCAAATCGGAGATAATCAAACAATTTCGCTTTATAGAGTTTGCCCCAAGCAGATATCAAAGCAAAACTCTTCATTTCTTGAGATTCATATAAGTTTTCAAAGATAGAAACATTGTCATATACTTTCTCATAGTAGGAATCACCATATATATGGAAATAATATGTCTCCTCATCTTCATTGTAAGAATAATAATTTCCAACAGAAATATCTGCCTGATACTCAATTATTTTTTTGTAAAAGATTTCTACATAATCTAATTCAACCCAATCATCTGAATCGACAAAAGTTACGTAAGATCCAGTCATTCTATCTAAACCTGCATTTCGTGCATCAGATAGACCACCATTTTCTTTTTCAATATAAACAATTCGATTATCTTTCTGTGCATACTCTTGACAAATTTCACCCGAATTATCTGTAGAACCATCATTGATTACAATAATTTCAAGATTTTTATAAGTTTGATTAATTAAACTATCCAAACATTTTTCTAGGTAATTTTCAACATTATAAACTGGTACAATTACCGTAATTTTTTCAGTCATGTAGTCGTTCTCCTTTCCTACTATTATAACATTTTTTATATTATTTTTCCGTTTCCCTTAACTTTTAAAACGCAAAAAATCCCCTGGATGAGTTTTCATCCAAGGGATTTTTCATAAATCGAAATAGTAATACTTTCTATGTATTTTTAATCCGATTATTCTTCATCATCACGTTTACGGCGTTTCGCAAACAGACCTAGACCAGTCACGGCTGCCAAAGCTCCAAGGAGTACAGATGATTTGGAAGCTTTTGTACCTGTATTTGGCAATTGCTGTCTTGACTTACCTGCTGATTCTGATGGTGTTTCAGAAGATAATGTGTCTGCTGATGTAGATGCAAGTGTTGATTCTGACTCAGAAGGTGCTGTGCTTGGTTTCATTACATCTTCTTCTGTCTTAGTCAAATCTGCACCTGGAATCACCGCTGTCTTACCTGATGGTGTTGTGACGGTTGCGTTACCCTTGTCATCTACCACTACTGTAGAACCTGGGTTAACGGCTTTGACCTTGTCTTCGATCACTTTCTTCTCTTCTGGAGTTAAAGCATCTGGATTAGATACAACTGTCTTATCGGCTGGTGTAACGATGTCATTGCCTTCATTTGGTCTAGTTGTAATGTCTCCTGACTTAGTCAAGTCTACACCTGGAATAACGGCTGTCTTACCTGATGGTGTTGTGACGGTAGTAGTACCATTGTTAGTTACCACTACTATAGAGCCTGGGTTGACTGCTTTGACCTTATCTTCAATAACTTTCTTCTCTTCTGGAGTTAAAGCGTTTGGATCAGATACAACTGTCTTATCGGCTGGTGTAACGATGTCATTGCCTGCATTTGGTTTCGTTACATCTTTTTCTGTCTTAGTCAAGTCTACACCTGGAATAACGGCTGTCTTACCTGATGGTGTTGTGACGGTAGTAGTACCATTGTTAGTTACTACTACTGTAGAGCCTGGGTTAACGGCTTTGACCTTGTCTTCGATCACTTTCTTCTCTTCTGGAGTTAAAGCGTTTGGATCAGATACAACTGTCTTATCGGCTGGTTTAACGATGTCATTTCCAGCATTTGGTGTCGGTACAGATTTCTCTGTCTTAGTCAAGTCTACACCTGGAATAACCGCTGTCTTACCTGATGGTGTTGTGACGGTAGTAGTACCATTGTTAGTTACTACTACTGTAGAACCTGGGTTAACAGCTTTGACCTTGTCTTCGATCACTTTCTTCTCTTCTGGAGTTAAAGCGTTTGGATCAGATACAACTGTCTTATCGGCTGGTTTAACGATGTCATTGCCTGCATTTGGTGTCGGTACAGATTTCTCTGTCTTAGTCAAGTCTACACCTGGGATAACCGCTGTCTTACCTGACGGTGTTGTGACGGTAGTAGTACCATTGTTAGTTACTACTACTGTAGAGCCTGGGTTAACAGCTTTGACCTTATCTTCGATCACTTTCTTCTCTTCTGGAGTTAAAGCGTTTGGATCAGATACAACTGTCTTATCGGCTGGTTTAACGATGTCATTGCCTGCATTTGGTGTCGGTACAGATTTCTCTGTCTTAGTCAAGTCTACACCTGGGATAACCGCTGTCTTACCTGATGGTGTTGTGACGGTAGTAGTACCATTGTTTGCTACTACTACTGTAGAACCTGGGTTAACAGCTTTGACCTTGTCTTCGATCACTTTCTTCTCTTCTGGAGTTAAAGCGTTTGGATCAGATACGACTGTCTTATCAGCTGGTTTAACGATATCATTTCCAGCATTTGGTGTCGGTACAGATTTCTCTGTCTTAGTCAAGTCTACACCTGGGATAACCGCTGTCTTACCTGATGGTGTTGTGACGGTAGTAGTACCATTGTTAGTTACTACTACTGTAGAGCCTGGGTTAACAGCTTTGACCTTGTCTTCGATCACTTTCTTCTCTTCTGGAGTTAAAGCGTTTGGATCAGATACGACTGTCTTATCAGCTGGTGTGTTTATTGAAGTACTTGTACTTGTTGAAATTGATGTACTTACACCTGTTGAAGTTGACGTACTTGTTGATGCTGATGTAGATGCTACAGCGCTTGTGCTTGCTGATGTAGACGCTACGGCACTTGTTGACGCTGATGTAGAGGCTACCGCACTGGTTGATGCTGAGGTAGAGGCTACTGCACTTGTTGACGCTGATGTAGAAGCTACCGCACTTGTGCTTGCTGATGTAGAGGCTACCGCGCTAGTACTTGCTGATGTAGAGGCTACAGCGCTTGTGCTTGCTGATGTAGACGCTACGGCACTTGTTGACGCTGATGTAGAGGCTACCGCGCTAGTACTTGCTGATGTAGAGGCTACCGCGCTTGTGCTTGCTGATGTAGACGCTACGGCACTTGTTGACGCTGATGTAGAGGCTACCGCGCTAGTACTTGCTGATGTAGAGGCTACCGCACTTGTGCTTGCTGATGTAGAGGCTACCGCACTTGTTGATGCTGATGTAGATGCTACCGCACTTGTGCTTGCTGAGGTAGACGCTACAGCACTTGTGCTTGCTGAGGTAGACGCTACGGCGCTTGTGCTTGCTGATGTAGAGGCTACCGCACTTGTTGATGCTGATGTAGAAGCTACCGCACTTGTGCTTGCTGATGTAGAGGCTACCGCACTTGTTGATGCTGATGTAGAGGCTACTGCGCTTGTGCTTGCTGATGTAGACGCTACGGCACTTGTTGACGCTGAGGTAGAGGCTACCGCACTTGTTGATGCTGATGTAGATGCTACGGCGCTTGTGCTTGCTGAGGTAGACGCTACGGCACTTGTTGACGCTGATGTAGAGGCTACCGCACTTGTTGATGCTGATGTAGAAGCTACCGCACTTGTGCTTGCTGATGTAGACGCTACCGCGCTTGTGCTTGCTGAGGTAGACGCTACCGCACTTGTTGACGCTGACGTAGATGCTACGGCGCTTGTGCTTGCTGAGGTAGAGGCTACGGCACTTGTTGACGCTGAGGTAGACGCTACGGCACTTGTTGATGCTGAGGTAGATGCTACAGCGCTTGTGCTTGCTGATGTAGAGGCTACGGCACTTGTTGATGCTGAGGTAGACGCTACGGCACTTGTTGATGCTGAGGTAGACGCTACGGCGCTTGTGCTTGCTGATGTAGAGGCTACGGCACTTGTTGATGCTGAGGTAGACGCTACGGCACTTGTTGATGCTGAGGTAGACGCTACGGCACTTGTTGACGCTGAGGTAGAGGCTACTGCGCTTGTGCTTGCTGATGTAGATGCTACAGCGCTTGTGCTTGCTGATGTAGACGCTACGGCACTTGTTGACGCTGATGTAGAGGCTACTGCGCTTGTGCTTGCTGATGTAGACGCTACTGCACTTGTTGACGCTGATGTAGATGCTACAGCGCTTGTGCTTGCTGATGTAGAGGCTACTGCGCTTGTGCTTGCTGATGTAGANGGCGCTTGTGCTTGCTGATGTAGACGCTACGGCACTTGTTGACGCTGATGTAGAAGCTACCGCACTTGTTGATGCTGATGTAGAGGCTACTGCGCTTGTGCTTGCTGATGTAGACGCTACGGCACTTGTTGACGCTGATGTAGAAGCTACCGCACTTGTGCTTGCTGATGTAGATGCTACGGCACTTGTTGACGCTGATGTAGATGCTACAGCGCTTGTGCTTGCTGAGGTAGACGCTACTGCACTTGTTGATGCTGATGTAGATGCTACAGCACTTGTTGATGCTGAGGTAGACGCTACGGCACTTGTGCTTGCTGAGGTAGACGCTACGGCACTTGTGCTTGCTGAGGTAGACGCTACGGCACTTGTTGACGCTGAGGTAGAGGCTACTGCGCTTGTGCTTGCTGACGTAGACGCTACAGCGCTTGTTGACGCTGAGGTAGAGGCTACCGCACTTGTTGACGCTGAGGTAGACGCTACGGCACTTGTGCTTGCTGAGGTAGATGCTACAGCGCTTGTGCTTGCTGATGTAGAGGCTAC